>CANIXE010000128.1 GCA_947470885.1 Planctomycetota bacterium | reverse complement strand
TGAATCCGGGCGATGGGATCCAGCTGGCGGTACTTCTCGACTTCTTCCTTGGTCCGGTACAGCCCGGCGTCAGAGACGCTGTGGCCGCGGAACCGGTAGGTCTTGGCTTCGATCAGGATCGGTTCCCCCAGGCGGGCCGCAGCGACCGCTTCCTGGGCAACTTTCCACGAGCTGAATAGGTCCAGGCCGTCGAAGGTGTACGAGCGCATGCCGTAACCCGGAGCCTTGGAGGCGGCGATGTTTTCCACCGACACCGCCCGGGCGCAGGCGGTACCCATGCCGTATTTGTTGTTTTCGACGATGTAGATCGCGGGCAGCTTCCACAGCGAGGCCATATTCAGGCTCTCGTGGAGGGTGCCCTGGGGGCTGGCGCCGTCCCCGAAGAAGGTCACCGACACGCCGCCGGTCTTCTTGTACTTGGCGCTGAACGCCGCGCCGGTGCCCACGGGGATCTGGCCACCGACGATGCCGTGACCCCCCAGCAGGCCAGCCTTCTTCGAAAAGAAGTGCATCGACCCGCCCTTGCCCCGGACATTGCCGGTGACTTTGCCGAACAGTTCGGCCATCAGGGCGTTGGGTGGTTCCCCAGACAGCAGCGCCTGGGCGTGGCAACGGTAACTGGTGACGGTGGAATCCTTGCCGGGTTCCAGGTGGTCGAAAAAGCCGGTGGCGACGGCTTCCTGGCCGATGTACAGGTGCAGGAAGCCGGCGATTTTCTTCGCCTTGTACGCCAGCTCGGCCCGCTCTTCGAAGCGGCGGATCAACAGCATTTTTCGGTACATCTTCAACAGCCGATCCTGACCGATTTCGGCACGGACGGCGGCGGCATCGACCTGGAACAGCGGGGCAGTGGTCATCGGGTGGCCTCGGCGTGGTCCGGGGCCTCATCGGCCCCGAAGATGGTCACTTGGGGGCGGGAACGGCAGGTACGGCGGGAACGGCCGGGACTTCAGGAGCGGCCGGTGCTACCACCGGAAGGGCGGGCACGAGGCTGGCGGCAGCCTGTTCGACCTTGGCGGCCCCGGTGGCGGCAGCCTGTTCGACCTTGGCGGCCCCGGTGGCGGCAGCCTGTTGGACCTTGGCGGCGGCTTCCTGGGCTGCTGCGGTGGCGGCAGTCGTGGCCTGTTCAGCTGTCTTCACAGCGGCTGCAGCGGCATCCTGGACTACGGCTTTGACCGGTGCCACAACGGTTTCAGCGGTGGTCGGCACTGGTGCCGCCGTGGCTGGTTTGGATACCGCCGGCTGATTGACGTCGGGTACCGCCGGGGTGGCAGGAGCTGGGTTGGCGGCACTGGCGCTGCCATCCTTGGCGAATCCTGCATTCCGAGGGATCGCCAGGAACAGGACCATCAGGAAGAATAGGGCCGCCAACCAGCCGGTGACTTTCGCCATCTTCTTGCTGGCGCCGACGCCGAGGGTGCTGTCGAGTTGACCGCCGCCACCGAAGGCGCTGGACAAGTCACCGGCACCACCTTGGAGGAGGATGAGGCCGATGATGCTCAGGCACAGGGGCCAGATCAGGACGTGGACGATGAGGGTGAGGGTTTCGATCACGACGGGAAATCCGATCAGCCGGCGGCCGCAAGGATGGCATTGAAATCAGCGGCCTTGAGGCTTGCGCCCCCGACCAGAGCGCCGTCCACATCGGGCTGCCCAAGGAGTTCCTTGGCGTTGTCGGCCTTCACCGAGCCGCCGTACTGGATGCGAACCTTCTCGGCCAGGGCGCCGACCACGTTCCGCAGAACGCTGCGCACGAAGGCGTGGGCCTCTTGGGCCTGGGCGGTGCTGGCGGTCCGGCCGGTGCCGATGGCCCACACCGGCTCATAGGCGACCACCAGGGTGGCCAGTTGTTCAGCGGTGAATCCGGCCAGGGCGCCTTCGATCTGGGTCTTGAGCACGGTTTCCAGCTTGCCGCCGTCCCGTTCCGCCAGGGTTTCGCCGATGCAGAGGATGGGGGTGAGACCCTGGGCCAGGACGGCCTTCAGACGCTTATTGATGAGGGCGTCGGTGTCGCCGAAATACTGGCGGCGCTCACTGTGGCCCAGAATCACGTACTTCGCGCCGGCATCCTTAAGGAAGCTGGTGCTGATTTCGCCGGTAAAGGCGCCCTTTTCTTCGAAGTGGGCGTTCTGGCCGCCAACGCCGACTTTCGATCCAGCAGCGGCCTGGGCCACCGCGTGGACGGCCAGGGCGTTGGGAAAGACGGCGGCTTCAACACCGGCGGGGACCACTAGGGACTTCACCAGGGCGGTGCCCTCGGCAATGGTCAGGTTGAGCTTCCAGTTACCGGCGATGAACTTAGTACGGGCCATGGGATGCCTGAAGAGAGGGGGTTACGCGCGAGGGACGCACGCTATTGCAAGGCGCGCACTGTCAATGTGACGAGGCCTGTTTCCTGGTGAATCCTCTAGGATCGTTCACTGGGATAGGGGTCCGTATGGAGCGAAATCCCCATTTAACCATGAAGTCGACGGTAGACGACGGTTGAACCTAGGCGGTTTCCCCGGAAATCGGGGAAACCCGGACCCCAGACCGATGATTATTTGCCCAAGCTGCCCGCGGTGGCCAGGTTGCGGATGTCGGTGTCCAACAGTTCGCCGGTGAGGCCGAACCAGGGCCCCGGGTGCTCCAGGTCGTCGGCCCCTGCCACCAGGTAGACCCGTTCCCAGACCCGCCATTCAAAAGTCGCCCGGTAAAGGACGTCCCCCTGCTCGTAGCGCCGGTCGTTGACCTGGCGGGTGTTGGATTTCTGCCGGGCCATCATGGTGAAGGACCAGTCATCGCTGATGTGCCAACGCGCCAGACCGCCGATCTGGCTGGAGATCAGGCCGCCAGCCACGGACAGCTTATAGCGCTGGGCATCATCATCATGGAAGAACCGCCAACCGAACAGCAGGTCGATGTCGATGTTGAACCGGTCAGGGTCGTCGTTGACAGTCTCCCGGTCAGCGTCTGCCGTGCGGTAGGAGACTCCGGCCTGGTAGAATTTCCACGGCTTGGGTTCGATGCGGATCAAGGCACCGCCTTGGCTGCTGCCCCGGCGGGTGTTCGAGCCGCCGGTGAGGCCGACGATGATCTTCAGCTCGGATAGGCCCCGGGTGAACGGTTTCACCTCGTCCAGGCGTTCATTGGCCCGGTCCAAGACCTCCTCGGTCTTGCGATGGAGGGTGTCCTCCATGACCAGTTTGCCGATGGTGCCCTTGCCCTGGGCGATCTGGGTGGTGATGATCTCCAGGTTCTCGCCGATCTTGTCCAGGCGGGCGCCCAGTTTTGCCAGGCCGTCCATGGCTTTCTTCAGGTCATCACGGTTTTCCTTCACCACATTATCAATGGTCTTGGCGGCGTCGGCGACGTTGGTGCCGGCCTTGCCGAAATTGGCGAAGGCGGTCTTGATCGCCTCGCGGTTCTCTTCCACCAGGGTGCTGATGCCCTTGGCCATGGCGCCGAAATTGTCCACGGCGGCCTTGAAGCCTTCGCGGTTCTCCAGGACCACTTGGTTGATGCTGCCGGCGGCATCGCCGACGTTGCGTACGGTGGTCTTGAGCTGTTCCCGGTTCTCGTGGACGGTGTCCCGGATTTCGGCGGACATGCTCCCCAGATTGTCCGCCCCGGTGCGGATGGATGTCACTGCGGCTTTGATTTCGCCGCGGTTTTCGTCAATCACTTCCTTGACGGTTTGGATGGTTTCGTCGATTCCTGCGGGCTCGGTGCCCCGGGCCTCGGTCAGGGCCTCGGGGGTGATGGGCACGCCGGTCTTGGCGAGGATCGCCAGTTCGGCACCGCCGAGGACGCCCTGGCTGATCCGGTAGGCGGTCTGGCGGTCCACCAGGACCTTGGTTTTTACGAGGTTTTCGACGCTGAATACCACCTGTACCGCGGGGCTGCCGTCTTTGGCGAGGACCGCCAGGACGTCGGACACCTGGCCGACTTTGACCCCGTTGTAGGTCACCGGGTCGCCGGCCTTCAGCCGGGCCACCCGGGGGAAGGTCACGGCGTAGGCGCCTTTGCGGTGGAGGCTGGGGGTGGTGAAGACGGTGAACGTCACCGCCAGGCCAACCATCGCCACCAGGAAGATGCCGACTTTGAGTTCGCTGCTCATGGGGCGGCGGATCCTGGGGCGGCGGTGAGGTAGGCCTCGGTGAGGGGGCCCTGGGTGGCGCCGGTGAGCAGCTGACGCAGCACCGGGTTGGTATTGGCTTTGATCTGTTCGGGACTGCCGATGGCGATGATCCGGCCCAGATACAGCATGGCGATCCGGTCGGCGATCTTGAAGGCCGCGTCCAAGTCGTGGGTAATGACGATGCTGGTGACTCCCAGCTTGGCCTGGAGATCCAGGGTCAGCTCATTGACGCCGTTGACCGTCACCGGGTCCAGGCCGGTGGTGGGCTCGTCGTAGAGGATGATCTCGGGGTTCTGGATGATCGCCCGGGCGATGCCCACGCGCTTGCGCATACCGCCGGACAGGCTGGCGGGCTTGAGCTGGAGGATTTCCTCCGCCGGCAGGTAGACCCGACGCAGGGCTTCGGTCACCCGGGGCAGGACCTGGCCTGGGGGCAGGCGATCCACTTCCACCAGGGGCAGGCCGACATTTTCCAGCACGGTCAGGCTGTTCAGCAACGCTGCTCCCTGGAACACCACCCCCAGGCGCTTGCGGAAGGTCTCGATCTCGGCTTGGTCGGCGGCGCCCAGTTCCAGGCGGTTGCTGCCATCGTGGATGGTGATCCGCCCTTCGTCCGAGCGGAGCATGCCCATCAGGTGCTTCAGCAGGGTGGTCTTCCCCGAGCCTGAACCGCCGAGGATCACCAGGGTCTCGCCCCGGTAGATGTCAATGGTCACGCCCCGAAGGATGTGGCGCTTGCCGAATCGCTTGTGGACCTCCCGTAGCTCCATCAGGGTGGATTTTCCCGGAGGGATGGGATCCAGGGGGGCGGCGGCCTCCCAGCGTTCCCGAGTCCATTCCTCGGGGCGCAGGTCACCGGGTTTGCGGGTTTCCCGGCGGGTGATGTTGGCCTGGTGCGCGGTGTCCGACATGTCAGCCCATCACCGGCTTGAGGATGACTTGTATGAAGCTGGTCATGATCAGGTCTGCCAACAGCACGAAGATGACCGACAAGACCACGGTGTCGGTGGTGGAACGGCCGACCCCTTCGGCGCCGTCGGTGGTGTTCATCCCCCGATCGCAGGCGATGGTGCCGATGATCCCGCCGAACACCGCGGCCTTGCCCAGGCCGGAATAGAAATCCAGGCCCGACAGGATGCCCTTGGCGCTGGTCCAGAATTCCTCGCTGGGGCGGTTGAACATGTTCACTGCCACCGACATCCCCCCCAGCATCCCCACCCAGTCGGCGAGGATGGTGAGGAAAGGCATGGCGATCACCAGGGCGAGGATCCGGGGCATCACCAGATAACGCACCGGACTGATGCTCATCACCCGCAGGGCGTCGATTTCCTCGTTCACCGCCATGGTGCCCAGTTCCGCGGCCATCGCCGCGCCGACCCGGGCGAGCATGATCACCGCGGCCCAAATCGGGCCCATCTCACGGACGAAGGTGGCGCCGATGATGGCCCCCAGGTTGTTCACCACGCCGAACTTTTCCAGCTCACTGCCGGTTTGCACCGCCATGATCATCCCGGTGAGGAAGGCGATCAGGGACAGAACCAGCACCGAGCCGACCCCGGAGATTTCCAATTGGGTGATCAGGGTCGGCAGGCTGCGGCCCACCAGAGGCAGTTGGGCGCAGGCTTCGAGGAACAACAGGGTGGTGCGTCCCGCCAGTTGCAGACGGCTGATCACCGCGCCACCCATGGCCTCGATGGCCCGGATGCTGGTGCTGCGGTCAAAGCGGTCGACCCAGATGGTGGATTGTCGGCGGGGGGTCATGGTGCTCGCAGGCGGATCAGGGGGATCCCGAGGGCCTGGGCGGTGATGATGGTCTTGGCATCGCAGAGCAAGCCTGCGGCGAACAGCCCGGCCAGGTCCGCCAGGGGGACGATTTCCCGGGCCACCAGTTCGCCGTATTCCGGGGCTGCCGGGACTTCTGCCAGGCCGTGGGCCCGATAGAGGATCATCTCCTCATCGCTGACGCCCACAGCGGGAAGCAACCGGCCGATTTCTTCCAGCCGGGTCGCGGTGTAGCCGGCCTCTTCGCGCAATTCCCGGGCCGCCGTGGCGGCGGGATGTTCCCCGGGCACCCGGGTGCCCGCGGGAATTTCCAGGGTTTCCCGGCGGATGGCGTAGCGGTACTGGCGGACCAGGAGGATGCTGTCCGGGGTCGGCTGGGCGATGATCGCCACTGCCCCCGGATGGTGGATCAGCGCTTTTTCCACCGGCCCGTCCGGGGTGGCGAATCCCTCCCGCACCAGCCGGAACCGATCGCTGGCGAACAGGGTCGTGTGGTGGGTGGGGGTGACGTCGGCCATGGCGGGTTCCCCTGGGAGCGCCGAGCTCCAGCTCGGCATGTCTTCAATTCACGAGAGAGATCGTCTTCGGGCCAAGCCCAATGACGTTTAGCAACG
>CANIXE010000127.1 GCA_947470885.1 Planctomycetota bacterium | reverse complement strand
GATGCGCGAAACCTGAAAATCACCACCCCGGATGATTTCCTGGTGGCGGCGGCGCTCCTCGCGGCGGGCTGATCAGCGCAGTTTTTCTAAGGCCCCGGCAATCGCCAGCAGCTTGCCGTCGGACCACATGGGGCCTTGCAGTTGCATGCCCACGGGCAGGCCCTGTTCGTCGGCGCCGAAGGGCACGCTCAGGCCAGGGACGCCCGCCAGGTTGGTGGCGATGGTGAAAATGTCCGAGAGGTACATCTGCAGGGGATCCGCGGTCTTTTCCCCCACCTTGAAGGCGGTGGTGGGGCTGGCGGGGCCGAGAATCACGTCGCAGGCGGCGAAGGCGTCGGCGTAGTCCTGGCAGATCTTGGCCCGGACCTGCTGGGCTTTTTTGTAATACGCGTCGTAGTAGCCCGTGGAGAGCACATAGGTGCCCAGCATGATCCGCCGCTGCACTTCCGCGCCGAAACCTTCGACCCGACTCTTGGCGTAGACTTCCCCCAGGTTGGCGGCATCGGTGGTCCGGTGGCCGTAGCGGATGCCGTCGAAGCGGGAGAGGTTGGACGAGGCCTCGCCGGTGGCGAGGACGTAGTACACCGCCACGGCGTACTGTTCGTGGGGCAGGCTGATTTCCACCAAGGTAGCGCCGGCCTTGACCAGGGCGGCCTTGGCGGCGTCCAGGCGGGCCTTCACCCCGGGGGCGAGGCCGGCGACGTGGGCCGGGCACCAGCCGACTTTCAGACCTTTGAGGACGTCGGTCTGGGATGCATCCCAGGCGCTGGCGTCGTGGGCCACGCTGGTGCTGTCCAGGGCGTCGTGGCCGGCCATCAGTTTCAGGGCCAGGGCGGCGTCGGCGGCATTCGCAGCGAACGGGCCGATCTGATCCAGGGACGAGCCGAAGGCGATGAGGCCATAGCGGCTGACCGCGCCATAGGTGGGCTTCATCCCCACCACGCCGCACAGGCTGGCGGGTTGGCGGATGGACCCGCCGGTGTCGCTGCCCAGGGCCAGGGGGACGATCCCCGCAGCCACCGATGCGGCGCTGCCGCCCGAGCTGCCGCCGGGGATCCGGGTGGGATCCACGGGGTTCTTCACCGGGCCGAAGGCGCTGGTCTCGTTGGACGAGCCCATGGCGAATTCATCTTGGTTGGTGGTGGCGATGATCACCGCCCCGGCGGCTTCCAGGCGGGCCACCGCCGTGCCGGTGTAGGGCGCGATGAAGCCCTTGAGGATCTTTGAGCAGCAGGTGGTTTCCACGCCGGTGAGGCAGAGGTTGTCCTTGATCGCCACCGGCACGCCGGCCAGGGGCAGTTGTTCGCCGGCTTTAATCCGGGCGTCCACGGCGTCCGCCTGGGCCAGGGCCCGGGCGGCGTGGATGCGGATGATCGCATTGTTGGGGTCGGCCTTGGCCCGGGCGAGGGCGGCTTCGACCTCGATTCGGGCAGAGGTTCCGGCGTTGACGGCGGCGGCGATGTCACGGGCGGTGCGCACAGGTGGATTCCTTCAGTCGGGGTGGGCGGAGGGGGCGCGTCTCAGCGCTCCACCACCTTGGGCACGAGGATGGCGACTTCGTTTTTCGCCGGGGCGTTGGCCAGGACTTCCTTGGTGGCGAACATGTGCCCCGGCACGTCGGGCCGGGATACGTTCACCAGGCCGGCCACATTGGCCACCGGGGCGATCCCCGTGGTGTCCACCTGCTGGAGCTGTTCGACGTAGCCGACGATGGCTTCCAACTCGCCGCGCATCCGGGCGACGGCGGCGTCATCCAGGGCCAGGTTGGCCAGTTTGGCGAGGTGACGGACATTCTGGTCGCTGATGGCCACGGAAGACTCCACGGGGACTGGAACAAGGCGGGTGGGGATTCTGGCCCGGTCGGCGGGATGTCCAATGGCTCCGAGAGGTCCGGTCGTCCGGTCGTCCCTGCGTTTATTCAGGACCCTGGTTGGGATGCCTTCCGGGACAGGCGGAACCCGGTGGCGGCCAGGGCCACCAGCAGGGGCGGCACCACGAAGCCCCAGGTCATCGGCGGCACTTGGCGGGCGAAGGCGACCAGGGGTTGGACCCCGGGCACTTGGCCGCTGCTGGCCAGTTCCGCCAGCACCAGCAGGCCGTTGTGGCCGGCGTGGACGATCACCCCGGGCCAGATGCTGCCGCAGCGCAGGCAGAGCAGGGCCAGGCCGATCCCCAGGACGCATTGGGGGGCGAAGCGCCAGGGGCTCATGTGCAGGACGGCGAACAGGAAGGCGCTTATTAGCACAGCCCCGAGGGTGCCCAGACCTTGGCGCAGGCCCGCCAGCAGGGTGCCCCGGCAGAGGATTTCTTCGCAGATCCCCGGGGCCACAGCGACGCACAGCAGCACCAGGCCGATTCCCCCGGCGGCCCGCACCTGGGCGATGATTTCCATCACCTTATCGCCGCCTTGTTCCAGCAACTTGGGGTCGATCACCGTGGCTTGCAGCGCCCCCACGGTGGCACTCAAGGCGATGGCCGGCAGGACCAGGGCCAGCCCCGCCAATAGATGCCGCGCCGTGGGCCGGCCCAGGTGGATCGCGCTGAGGGGGTAGGCCCCGGCCCAGGCGTGGAGAAGCGCCGGCAGGGCGACGAAGGCCAGCAGGGGGATGACGACAATGGCCGCCGCCGGAGCGTTGGTCAGCAAGCCCGAGCCCATGGTCATCCCGGCGACGGCCAGGGCGTAGATCCCCAGGACCTCCAGGCCGCCGGGCACCGGGGGTTTCAGGCCCCATTTCCGCCACCGGCCCCAGCCCGCCCGGACCAGGCCGGGGTAGCGGAACCGCTCGGATTCCAGCAGACGGGTGGCCCAGGTGACCACCACTGCCGCCACCGCGAGGCTGGATAATCCGGCTAAGGCCAGGTGCATCCAGGGCAGGTGGGGCGATTGCAGGGATTCCTTCAGGGCGAGGACGACCCCGGTGATGGGCACCAGGTCCAGGGCCAGGTTGGGCTCGATCCGGGGCATCGCCGCCACCGCGCCGGCGACGGTGACCACCAGGATCAGGGGGGCCAGGGTGTTGTTGGCCTCCTTCACCGAATTCGCCACCCCCGCCAGGGCCAGGGCCAGGGCGGCGACGGTGACGGTCAGGGGCAGGAGCATCACCACGCACAGCAGCAGGGTACCGCCGCCCACGCCGGCGATCCCCGCCAGGTCCAGGCCGCCCCCGGCCTTGGCCAATTGGGCGCCCATGATTCCCACGGTGAAGACCAGGGACAACAGGTTGAGGATCACCGCCGCCAAGGCCGCGGCGCAGCACACCAGCAGTTTGCCGATGAACACATCCCGGCGGCGGATGGGCAGGGACAGCAGGGTTTCCAGGGTGCCCCGTTCCCGTTCCCCGGCGATCAGGTCCATGGCCGGGAAGAACGCGCCGCTGGTGGCGAGGATCACCAGCAGCAACGGGATGATCCCGGCGATCCGGGTGCGCACGGCCTCGGCCACAGGGGCCAGGCTGAGGGTCGTGGTGGCAATCGGCGTCAGGGCCGTCATCGGCACCTGGGCGGCATCCAGGGTGGCCTTCACCTGCTCTTTGCGCCAGGATTCCAATGCCCGGTCGGTGGCGCTTTTGGCTTCATCCATCCGGGGATGGGCGTCGTCGTTGAGGCGCAGGACCTCCACCGGGCGGGCCTCGGGATTCAGGACGATGAGGGCGGTGACCAGGCGGTGCTGGCGGAGGATCCCCAGGGCGGCCTTGCGGTCCTCCGGGGTGGGGGTCTTTAATTTTACGGCGATGGCGGTGAGGGCGCTGATGGCTTCGGGAGGCAGGGACACCAGTTCCGGCAGATTTTCTGCGGGGCTGGCCAGGGACTTGTTGGCTGGGGCGGTTTTTTCATCCGGTGCCGGCTCTTTGAGGAAGCGTAAGGCGGGCGCAGGGACGCCGATGGTGGCAATCCGGGGCGGATCCCGCTTGGTCGCCTGGGCCAGCTGGACTACCTGGATCAGGAACAGGGTCAGCAGCGGGTACAGCAGCACCGGCAGAATCAGATTGATGAATAGCGTGCGCCGGTCCCGGAGGACTTCGAGCCCGTCCTTTTTGGCGATGCGCCAGGCGGCGGCGGAGATGATCATGGGTGGTGCCGGTGCGTCGAACGAGACGGGCCGAGCTGGCGCTCGGCGCTCCCAGTGTCGAGGTTCAGCGCCATGGGATGCCACGGAGCGTCGAAGTGTGCCATGCCCAGAGCCGGCGAAGCACTGGGATGCCACGGAGCGTCGAAGTGCGCCATGCCCAGAGCCGGCGAAGCACTGGGAGCGCCGAGCGCCAGCTCGGCTCGGAAATGGACCGGGAACACCAAATTCATGGCGAGTTCAATCCCAGGTGGGCGCGCACCGCGGCATCCAGGCCGGCGCCGGTGCCCAGGTCGGCGGGGGCTCCGTCCCAGGCCAGCTTGCCGTCCCGGAGCAGCCACAGGCGGTCGGCGCAGGCTTCCACCTCGGTGAGGTGGTGGGTGCACAACAGGATCAGTCGTTCGGTCTTGCGGGCGGCCCGCACCGCATCCACCACCTGGGCGCTGGCCACCAGATCCAGGCCGGTGGTGGGTTCATCCAGGATCAGCACCGGGGGATCGGCGATCAGCGTCCGGGCCAGGTTGATCCGTTGGAGCTGCCCGGTGGAGCACCCTTCCAGGCGCTGGTCCAGGAACCCCGCCAAGGCGAAGTTCACCACCTGGCGGTCCAGGGCCTCGGTGAGGGCGGCCCCTTCCAGGCCGTAGCAGCCGCCGATGTGGCGGAGCAATTCCCGGCCAGTGAGCCGGGGGTACAGGCGGGTGGTGGTGGACAGGTAGCCCAGGTGTCGGCGGACGCCTTCGGGATCCTTGGTGACGTCCAGGCCAGCGACGGTGATTCGGCCTTCATCCGGGACCAGAAGGGTGGCGATCAGACGCAGCAGGGTGCTTTTCCCCGCACCGTTGGCCCCCACCACCGCGACCACGCCGCCGTGGGCGGACGCAGTGATGCCGTCCACCGCCGGCACCGGGCCGCGCCCCGGGTCGTAGAACGTCTTGCGGACGCCGTGGAGGGTCAGCATTCGCTGAAGCGGATCGGCGCGCCCACCGGGGTGCCCACCAGGGCGCCGTCCCACATCACCTGCTGGCCACGGATGATCGTGCCCACGGGCCAACCAGTGCAGGTCATCCCGGCGAAGGGCGTCCAACCCGCCCGGCTGGCTTGTTCCCCGTCGGTGATGGTGTGCTGCTTTTTCAGATCCACGAGGGTCAGGTCGGCGTCATAGCCGAGGGCGATCCGACACTTCCCCGCCAGGCCGAAAATCCGCTGGGGCCCGGCGCTGGTGAGGTCGACGAAACGTTCCAGGGACAACCGACCCTTGGCCACGTGATCCAACATCACCCCGACGAAGGTCTGGCTGCCGGGCATGCCGCTGGGACTTTGGGGATAGCCCAGATCTTTTTCCGCCCGGGTGTGGGGGGCGTGGTCGGTGCCCAGGACGTCCACGGTGCCATCGGCGATGGCCGCCCACAGGGCCTGGCGGTGGCGGTCGTCCCGCACCGGCGGGTTCATCTGGGCGTAGGTGCCCAGGCGATCGTAGCACTCCGGGGCCGCCAACGTCAGGTGGTTGGGCAGGGCCTCCACAGTGACGATGTCTTTATGCTGGCGGAGGAATTCCAGCTCTTCGGCGGTGGTCACATGGAGCACGTGGACTCGCCGGCGGTGCTTCACCGCCAGGGCCACCAGGCGCTTGGTCGCCCGCAGGGCGGTTTCCACATCCCGCCATTCCGGGTGGAGATGGGCCGTGGCCCCCGGGCCGATCAGGCTGCGTCGTTCCAGCAGGCGGGGTTCGTCCTCGCAGTGGACGGCCATCCGCCGATGGCCGTGGGCGATGATCCGCTCCAGGGCCGCGTCATCCGCCACCAGCAGATTGCCGGTGCTGGAGCCCATGAACACCTTCACCCCGGCGCACCCGGGCAGGTTTTCCCACTCCGCCAGGTGGTCGGCGTTCTCGTTGGTGCCGCCGAAGTAGAACGCGTGGTCCGTCCACATCCGGCCCTTGGCCCGGGTCAACTTGTCCGCCAGGGCGGCGGGCGAATCAGTGTTGGGCTTGGTGTTGGGCATTTCGAACACGCCCACCACCCCGCCCAGGGCGGCGGCGGCGCTGCCGGTGGCCAGGTCCTCTTTGTGCTCCAGGCCGGGTTCCCGGTAGTGGACCTGGCTGTCGATCACCCCGGGCAGCACGTGGAGGTTCTTGGCCTCAATGAGCTGGTCGGCGGTGGCCGCCCCCAGATCCCCGATGGCGGCGAATTTCCCGCCCCGAATGCCCAGGTCGGTCACCGTCCGCCCATTCTGGTTCACAACGGTGCCGTGGCGGATGATCAGGTCGAAATGCATGGGCAAATCCAAAGGTTTCAACGAAGACAATGGATCGACAAACTCAATCGCTCGCACACGCGGCTATTCGAGCATTCGAGCATTCGAGCATTCATCATTTCAAGGCACCAACCCCGCCACCGGCAGCACATCATCCACCCCCGCCCTGCGGAACACCAGCCGACCCTTCGGCTTCTC
>CANIXE010000126.1 GCA_947470885.1 Planctomycetota bacterium | reverse complement strand
CGGAGGTGCGGAGAACACCGTTCTTTCGCGCTGAACCAACGTTATCGACGGATCACCCACCTGGTGAACGTCGATTTTTGGTTCAACCTCTTGTCTTCTCCGCGCCTCCGCGTCTCCGCGTGAAACCATCGCCGGATTTAGGGTGAATTGAATTACTTGAGCTTCTTGGCCAGGGCGGCGATCCGCGCGCCGTAGGCTTCGCCGGTGGCCAGGTCGCCGGCGGTCAGGGGTTGGCCGGGGGCGGCCTGGCCCATCACCCCGGTGTAGCTGCCCAGGCGGTTAAGGGCGACATCCAGGGGCTTGCCGGAATACAGGCCGTTCGGCGAATTCTGGCCGACCCAGATCATTCCGTGCTGCTGGGACAGGGTCACCAGGTATTGCAGGGTGCCCTGCTTGTCGCCGCTGAAGGAGCCGCTGGTGGTGAAGCCGCCGGCGATCTTCCCGGCCCAGGACTGGTGGTACCAGATGCCCCCGGTGGCGTCGGCGAAGGTCTTGAACTGGCCGGCGGGCCCGCCCATGAACGTGGGCGTACCGAAGAGGATCGCGTCCGCAGCGGTGAGCTGGGCGAGGAGGGCCTCATCGGTAAAGCGGCCTTCCACGATCTGCTTGCCGGTGATGGGCAGGAGCACGGCCTCCGGGCCGGCGCCCTTGGCGATGGCTTCGGCGAGGGATTTGGTGGTACCGGTGGCACTGAAATAGACGATGGCGATGGACATGGGGACTCCGGGCTGGGGTGGTGGGGGGACTGTGGGGAGGGAAAGAGTCAGTTCAACAGATAATCGTTTAAACGTATAAATGTTAAAAACACACCCCGAACGGCCCTCAGCGATCAAGCCGGGAACCGTTCGGGGCGAGCGGGTTCAAAGCGCGGCGACGGCGGCGAAGGCCTGGTCGGCGGCGGCCAGGGTGTGGCGGACCTCCGCCGGGCCGTGGGCGCTGGACCAGAACGCCGCTTCGAAGGGGCTGGCGGCCAAGTAGACGCCGTTCAGGGTCATGGTCCGGAAGAAGGTCAGCCAGGCCTGCTGGTTGCTGGCGGCGGCGCTGGCGAAATCGGTGACCGGACGGTCGTGGAAGAAGAAGCCCCACATGGTGCCGATCCGGCCGACCTGGAAGGGCACGCCGTGGCGCTTCGCCAGCTTGGCCAGACCGTCAGTGAGGACGCCCAACTTCTTTTCCTGGCTGGTGTAGAATCCGGGTTTGGATGCGAGTTTGAGATTCGCCAATCCGGCGGCGACCCCCACCGGATTGCCCGACAGGGTGCCCGCCTGGTAGCAGCCCCCCAGGGGGGCGAGGTGGGCCATCAGGTCCTTTTTGCCGCCGTAGGCCGCCACGGCCAAGCCACCGCCGATGGTCTTGCCCAGGCAGGTCAGGTCGGGCTTCACGTTGGCCAGCACCTGCATGCCGCCCCAGGCGACCCGGAAGCCGCTCATCACCTCATCGATGACCAACAGGGATTTTTCCCGGGTGCACAGCGTGCGCAGGCCCGCCAGCCAGCCCGGGGCCGGGGGCACGAAGCCCATGTTGCCGGCGATGGGTTCGACGATCACGGCGGCGACATTGCCCTGGTGCTTGGCGAAGGCGGCTTCGACCGCCGCCAGATCATTGTAGGGGACGCTCACCGTCAGGCTGGCGAAGGCCGCGGGGACGCCGCTGGAATCCGGCTGGTTGAAGGTGGCGCAGCCGCTGCCGGCGGCCACCAGCAGGTGGTCGGCGTGGCCGTGGTAGCAGCCGTCGCACTTGATCACCACCTCCTTGCCGGTGGCGGCCCGGGCCAGGCGCAGGGCGCTCATGCAGGCTTCCGTGCCACTGCTCACCAGGCGGACCTGCTCGATGCTGGGGAACGCGTCGATGAGGGTTTGGGCGAGGACTGCCTCGCCGGGGGTTGGCGCGCCGAAGCCCAGACCTTTGGCGGCGGCCTGTTGCACGGCCTTCACCACCGCCGGATGGGCATGGCCATGGAGCAGCGGGCCCCAGGACAGGACGTAGTCCACATAGCGCCGGCGGTCCGCATCGGTGATCCAGGCCCCGGTGCCGCTGGTGATTATCGGCGGGTTGCCGCCCACCCGTTTCCACGCCCGCACCGGGGAATTCACGCCCCCGGGGATGACCTGCTGGGCGGCGGCGAACAGGGCCTGGGACTTGGGGCCGGTCAACGGGGCTGTGGCCGTAACGGCGGCGGTGGCGGGGCGGGAGGGGGACGGTCTGGGCATGGCGGCACTTCACCATGGGTCGGCGGAAAGTCACTCGGGGAGGAAATCGCGTAATTCCCAACGTGATTGCGCCGTGGACATGGGGGGAACCCAAGCCAGAACTTCCCCGCCCCCACCATAGCAGGTCTCCGATGCCCCGTCCGCTTTCGTTGTTTGCCTGGATCCTGGTCGCCCTGACCGGGGCCGGCGCCTTTGCCCTCCTGGCCCTCCACCAGGGTGAAACGATCAGCGCCGCCTGGGTCCTGGTGGCAGCGTTCTGCACCTGGGTCATCGGTTACCGATTCTATTCCCGGATCATCAGCGACCGGATCTTCGCCCTGGATCCAGCCCGGGCGACCCCGGCGGTGCGCTTCAACGACGGCCACGACTTTGTGCCCACCAATCCCTGGGTGGTGTTCGGTCATCATTTCGCCGCCATCGCCGGCGCGGGACCGTTGGTGGGGCCGATCCTCGCTGCTCAGTTCGGCTACCTGCCGGGGACGATCTGGATCATCGTCGGCGTGGTCTTGGCGGGGGCGGTGCAGGATTTCGTCATCCTCTGCGGCTCGTTGCGCCTGGACGGGAAGAGCTTGGGCCAACTGGCGGACGAACACATTGGCCCGGTGGCGGGCTGGGTGACCCTGCTGTCCATCCTCGCCATCCTGTCCATTCTGATCGCTGTCCTGGGGATGGTGGTGGTGAATGCCATGGCCGAGAGCCCCTGGTCCACGGTGACCGTCGGCCTGACCATTCCCATCGCCATGCTGATGGGGATCTGGATGCGCCTGATCCGCCCGGGGCGGGTGCTGGAAGCTAGCTTTATTGGTGTGGTTCTGCTGTTCGCTGCCCTGGGGGCGGGGTGGTGGGTCCACCACCTGCCGGCGGGGGATGCCCTGCGGGCCAGCCTGACTTTTGGCGCTGAAACCCGCCTGATGCCCCTCCTGGGGGCGATCCAGGGCCGGGAACTCATGGCCTGGCTGATCATCATCTATGGCTTCATTGCCGCGGTGCTGCCGGTGTGGCTGTTGTTGGCGCCCCGGGATTACCTGTCGGCCTTCGTGAAAATCGGCACCATCGGCCTGCTGGCGGCGGGGATCTTCGTCGTTCTGCCGGACTTGCACATGCCGGCGGTGGTTCAGCTGGCCACGGATGGGCATAAGGTCTTGGCGGATGCAGTTGCCGCCGGCGACGGCCCGGTGTTGTCGGGCAAGCTGCTGCCGTTCGCCTTCATCACCATCGCCTGCGGGGCGATTTCCGGCTTCCATGCGCTGATTTCGTCGGGGACGACCCCCAAGCTGTTGGCCAATGAGGGCCATGCCCGGGCCATTGCCTACGGCGGCATGCTCATGGAGGCCTTCGTCGCGATCATGGCCCTGATCGCCGCCTGCGCCCTGACCCCCGGCGTCTACTTCGCCATGAACACCCCCGCCGCCGCCCTGGGGGGCACCCCTGAATTGGCGGCGGCCAAAATCGCCACCTGGGGCTTCACGGTCAGCGCCGAGGAATTGACCGCCCTGGCCAAGGGCGTTGGTGAGGACTCCATCCTCTCCAAGACCGGCGGGGCGCCGACCCTGGCGGTGGGCATGGCGTTGATCTTCGACCAGTTGACCAAGGGCCTGGGGGACCTGAAGGCCTTCTGGTACCACTTCGCCATCATGTTCGAGGCCCTGTTCATCCTCACCACGGTGGACGCCGGCACCCGGGTGGGGCGGTTCGTGTTCCAGGATGTGGCGGGCCGGGTGTGGAAGCCCCTGGGGGATGCCTCCCGGCTGTGGGCCACCTGCCTGGGCAGCGCCGCGGTGGTGGCCGGCTGGGGCTGGTTCCTGATCGCCGGCATCCGCGATCCCAACGGCGGCATCCGCATGCTCTGGCCCCTGTTCGGCATCGCCAATCAGTTGCTGGCGGCGGTGGCCCTGTGCGTCGGCACGGCGATGATCATTCGCCTGGGCAAGGTCCGTTGGGCCTGGATCACCATCCTGCCCCTGTGCTGGCTGCTGTTCATCACCGAGACCGCCGGCTGGCAAAAGCTCACCGATCCCAGCCCCAAGGTGAGCTTCGTCCAGTCCGCGGCCAAGCGGGAACGGGATGCGGCGGCCCTGGAGGCCCAGGCGGCCGCGGATCCCGCCCTGGCGGAAAAATCGGCCAAGCAGGCGAAGGTCCTCCGCCAGTTGGCGTTCAATGACCAGTTGGACGCCGTCCTCTGCGCTCTGTTCATGCTGATCATCGTGGTGGTGGCGGTGGACGGAGCCCGGGCCAGCTTCAAACACCTCGGTCGGAGCGGATGACCGCCATGGGTCGGCTGGCGCGGTTCTGGAATCTGCTCCGCTGGTGGTCGGGGGACGACGCCTACGAGCGTTATTGCGCCGAGCACCGGGGGCATGGCCACGCCCTGCTGACCAAACGGGAATTTTATCGGGACTATTTCAACCGGGCCGGGCGCAAACCCCGCTGTTGTTGAACCCTGACTTGCTCCGGATCGATTTTCGGGGTATTCATGTTCCCCATGATCTACCTCGCCAGTCAGAGCCCCCAGCGGGCCGAGTTGCTTCGCCGGGCCGGTATCCCGTTCCAGGTGGTGCAGTCAGCCCACGACGAAGAGGCGATCACGGCCAGCCATCCCCAGACCCTGGCCCTGGACCGGGCCCGGCATAAGGCCGACCGGGCGATCGTGCCCCCAGGGGCGGACGGTATTCTCTTGGCGGCGGACACGGTGGTTTTTTTGGGGCGAGAGACCTTTGGCTCGCCCACCGATGACGCTGATGGGGCGCGGATTCTTGGTCGCCTGGCCGGGACCACCCATGCCGTGGCCACCGGCCACCACGCGGTGCGCTTGGTGAACGGGGAGCGCGGGGTGGTGGCCAGTTCGGTGGCCTTGGCCAAAGTCACGATGCGCCCATTGGATACGGCGGCAATTCAGGCGTATCTGGCCACCGGTGAGCACCGGGGCCGGGCCGGAGCCTATGCCATCCAGGAAACCGGTGACCGCTTCGTGACGGATCTCCAGGGCACTTGGGACACCGTGGTCGGACTGTCCCTCGCCAGCGTCGCCCGGGTGTGGCGGGAACTCACCGATACGCCGTTGCCCGGAAGTGCATCATGATCGCCATCCTGTCTGACCTCCACAGCAACCTGGAGGCCCTCTTGGTGGTGATGGAGCACTGCCAGAAGCTGGGGGTGAAACAGTATCTCTGCCTGGGGGATGTGATTGGCTATGGCCCGGATCCGGTGTCCGTCGCCCGGATCGCCAAGAACACCTTCACCACCAGTCTGATGGGCAACCACGAGGAAGCCCTGGTCACCGAGCGCCACCGCTTTAACCCCCATGCTGCCCAGGCCATCGACTGGACCCGGCGTTGTTTGCAGGTCGCCGGCCCGGACCTGATGCACTGGTTCACCGAGCGGAAGCCCTTCGCCCTCCACGGCCGGCTGCTGATGGTCCATGGTTCGATCTACGACCCCGTCCACGACTACGTGGACGAGCCCGAGAATCCCATCGAGGCCCAGCAGATGATCGAGACCTTGAATACCGACTTCAGCGGCTTCGACATCTGTTTTGCCGGCCACAACCACACCCCGTTCATGGCCACCACCATGGGGGTGATGGTCCCCCATGACGGCCATCCCACGTTCCGCATCCCCAAGGGCCACAAGGCCTACGTCTGCGTCGGCTCGGTGGGCCAACCCCGGGATCGGGATACCCGCCTGAGCTTTGCCACCCTGGACGGCGAAGAGCTGACCTTCCACCGCCTGCCCTACGACGTGGCCAAGACCCAGGCCAAGATCAAGGCCGCGGGACTCAGCAGCTTCCTGGCGGAACGACTGGGTCAGGGGATCTGAATCAGGCCGGGACGTACATTTCCGCCCGAGCGAACAGGCGGACGGGAAAGGGCGGGACATTGCCTTTGACCCCGGTAGTCTGCCAGCCATTCGCGCGCATGATCGTGGCCACCAGGCAGCCGATGAGTTGGCGGGTGCCATTGCGTTCGGCTTCGGGGACGGCCAGCAGTTTGTCAGCGACCAATCGGGCGATCCCTGCGACGGCGGGCAGATCGTGATTCAGGGTTGCGCATTCCATGTACGCGCAGGCCTCCGGGGTGTTCAGCAACTCCCAGAGGGATCCGCCCAGGGCTGAAGCAAATCGGCCGGTGAAGCGGGGGAATTGCTCCTGGAATTCCTGGGCGGTGGCGGGACGGAAGGCGGTGTTGGTGATCATGGCCGCACAATATCAACACCAACCAAAAGTCAACGTTGTTATTTAATTGATCCTAAATGCCGCATTGGATTTTTCACGCGGAGGCGCGGAGAACACCGTTCTTTCGCGCTTAACCAATGTCATCGACGGATCACCCTCCTGGTGAACGTCGATTTCTAGTCCAACCTCTTGCCTTCTCCGCGTCTCCGCGTCT
>CANIXE010000125.1 GCA_947470885.1 Planctomycetota bacterium | reverse complement strand
TGGAGGTTGCGGCCGCTGTCGTGGATCCGCCGGACCCGGGCCTGCATCCGTTCCCGTTCCGGGCCCGGGGGCAATTGACCGACGCCATTGGCCAGCATTTCGGCATTGAGCAGGATCACCCCCAGGGGATTTTTCAGTTCATGGACCAGGGCACCGGCGATGCGGCCGAGTTGGACGGCGTGATCCCGCTCGGCCTCCAGGGTGAACGGATGTTCGGCCATGGAGCTCAACGACGGAGGACCGCGCCGACCTGGCCGGTGGATTTTTTGTAGGCTTTTTCCAGATCCGAGAGCTTGCGCCGGATCAGGGTCAACTGGACCGGGGTCAAGTGGTCGACGAATACTCGGCCATCCAGGTGGTCCAGTTCGTGCTGGACGACGATCCCCAGGAAATCCCCGGCGGTGACATCCAGGGACTGCCGGCGTTCGACGCCCCATTCATCCTGGGCAATGATGTCGAACCGGTTTGGTCGGGTGACCTTGGCGTAGATGCCGGGAAAGCTCAGGCAGCCTTCTTCATAGACTTGGGTGCCTTCCGCGGCTTCGATCCGGGGATTAATCCAGATCCGGGGATCCCGTTCCGGAGTGTCCTTTTTGCGCAGATGGTCGGTGATGAACAACCGCTTGGACACCCCCACCTGGGGAGCGGCCAGGCCGACGCCCTTCTCGTTTTCCATGACCACGAACATCCGGGCGCAAAACTGGCGCAGTTGATCGTCGAACACGGTGATGGGTTCAGCGACCCGGCGGAGGGCGGGGTGGGGGTATTCCACCAGGGATGGTGCGGAAGGGTATTGTGGTGGAGACACGGCGATGCTCATGCGGTTGCAACGTCTTGCGAAGTGGGCCTGGATCATGACGATCATCACCCCTGTGCAACCGTGCATGGGTCAATCCGACCGAAATTGACCCTTGTGGCACCGCAGCTTGACCCACTTAGCGGAGAGCTTCAGCGATGGTCGACCTCACGAAACACATTGCCCGGGCCAAGCAGGCCCTGGACAAACGGCAGTATGACATCGTCATCGAAGTTGCCGAGCAATCCATCGACCTGGATCCGACTAACCTGGATATCCAGCGTCTCTTGCTGGATGCCGCCCGGAAAAAGATGAAGGACACGGGTAAAACCGCCAGTTTCATCAGTGGTCTTGGCTTTTCCTTCGGCAAGGATGCCCACAAGCATTTCGTCGCCACCATCAAGCGACTGGGCAAGGGTCCAGAACCCAAGGTCCTGGTGGATGCCGGGGATGCCGCCCTGAAGTTGTCCCAGGCGGGGATCAAGGGCATGGTCCCGGTCGCCGTATTTTATTATGAAGAGATGCTGGGCGGCGGCTTGTTCAACGACAAGGTGCTGTGGACCCTGGCCAACTTGTACTTCGAGATGTACCGGGAAAGCAAGGTCGAGGGTCATTTGGACATGGCTTTGAAGCTGCTGCATGACCTGGAAAAGGGCATGCCCCAGCATAACGAGGCCTCCCGGACCATGAAGAACTGGGAAGCCATGCGGTCCATGGCCCGGCGGAGCGGAGCGGCTGGCGGCGGTGACTACCGGAATCAGCTGTCCAGTGATGCCGGCGCCAGGAAAGCCGAGGCCCTGAACAAGATGATCCGCACCCCGGAGGACGCCAAGGAGGTGCTTGGATACCTGGATGAGGACTTGGCGAAGAATCCGGCGGATAAACAGCTGTGGGTCAAGAAGGGCGATATCCACCGGCGGATGGCCCAGCTGGACGAGGCCAAGCTGGCCTACGGCAAGGCCCAGGCCCTCGATCCCCATGATTTCACCCTGACCATGAAATTGGGGGATCTGGTCCTGGACGAAGCCAAATCCAAGATCGACGCCCTGGTGGCCAGTGGCCAGGATGCCGCCCAGGCCAAGAAAGAGCGCCTGGAGCTGGAAATCGCTGAATATCGCCGGCGGGTCGAGCGTCAGCCCACCGACATGGGACATCGCTTCAACCTCGGCCAGCGGCTCATCCAGGCAGGGGATATCGATGGCGCCGCCGCGGAATTCCAGCGCACGGTGAGCGATCCCCGGGTGCGCAAAGGCAGCCATAAGTACCTGGGCTGGTGTTTTGCCAAGAAGAATTTGCTTGATCTTGCCAGCCAGCAATACACTTCCTACCTCTCGCTTGCAGAGGATGATCAGGCCGATGAAGCCAAGGAGGTTCGCTACCTCCGGGGCCGCGTCCTGGAAGATCTCGGCAAGCGGGACGAAGCCCTCAAGGACTTCGAGCGACTGGTCAATATCGACCTGAGCTACAAGGATGCTGCCGCCCGGCTGAACAAGCTGCGCGGTATCTGATCACAGGTTTGTTCGGTCCCGTTTCTTCCAGGTTTTCTCAGGTAACCCATGCCCCATACCCGCAGCGCCGCCAAGCGTCACCGTCAGAGCGAAGAGCGTCGGCTCCGCAACAAGGCCACCCTCACCGAGCTCAAGACCCTCAAGAAGAAGGTCCTGCGCGCGGCCCATGACGGCAAGCCCGAGGAAGTCACCACGCTCTACCGTGAGCTGACCAGCAGCCTGGATAAGGCCGCCAGCGCCAACGCGATCCACCGCCATGCCGCCTCCCGGACCAAGTCCCGGGTCGCCATCGCCTTGGCCAAGCCCCAGGTGGTTGTCGCCAAGACCGCGCCGAAGAATCCCGGCACGGTCAAGCCGGCCCCGGCCAAGTAATTTATTTTGACCGGCATCCGCCGGTCACATCCAGGCCTCCAAGGCACCGCTTGCGGTGTTGAGGGGGCCTCCGGCCATCCCGCCGGTCCACGGAAACCAGGAGAGTAACCATGTCCGGAGCCCCCGCTCCCGCCCGCACTTACGAGGCCACGATCCTCGTCAAGTCGGCTGCCGCCCGTGCCGATTACGACGGCACCATCGCCGCCGTGCGCCAGACCTACGAGTCTGAAGGCGCCGCTTTCATCGAACTCGAGAAGTGGGAAGAGCGCAGCCTCGCCTACCCGATCGAGGGCGAGACCAGCGCGGTGTACCTGAACGCCTACTTCACCGCCACCCCGGCGGCGGTTGAGAAGATTGAGCGTCGCGCTCGTCTCGGCGGCCAGATTCTGCGTCAGCTGATCATCGCCCGTCCTGGCAAGGACTACGACAAGATCCGTGAACAGCGCGTCAAGGCTGCGGCGAATGCCGCTGCTGCCGCCGCCGCTGCGGCTGCCGCCAGCTCGATTCCCGGCTCCTACGAGGCCTGAATCCCATGTCGGTATCCTACAATCGTGTGATCCTGGCAGGAAACCTCACCCGGGATCCCCAGGTGCGCTTTCTGGCCAACGAGAAAGCGGTTGCGGAGTTTGGTCTCGCCACGAGCCGCAAGTTCAAGGGCGCTGACGGTCAGCTCAAGGAAGAGACGACCTTCGTGGACGTGGAAGCCTGGGGCCGGACTGCCGAGCTTGTCGGTCAGTACTTGGTCAAGGGCCGGGCCTGCCTGGTGGAGGGCCGTCTGCGGCTCGACTCCTGGGAGGACAAAGAGACCCACCAGAAGCGCAGCAAGCTGAAGGTGGTCGCGGATACCGTACAGTTCCTGGATTCGGGCAATCGTGGCGATCGCGCCCCCGGCGATGCCGCCGGACATGACGGAGCGGAAGCCGGCGGCCACGAAGCCGACCGCGCTCCTGCTCCCCGGCCGTCCCGTCCCGCTCCGGCACCCGCCGGCGGCGATGACGAGCCGCCGTTCTGATCCCTCCTAAAACATCATTCCCCATCTCGAGTACCCTATGAAACCCACTACTGGATTCGGTAGCAAGTTCGGCAAGAACAAGCAGCGCCGCCCCAAGCGTCAGAAGCGCGTCGAGGCTCCGAAGCCCTGCCGCTTCACCAAGGACGGCGTCTTTGAAGTCGATTATCGTGACATCGGCATCCTCGGCCGCATGGTTTCGGCCCAGGGCAAGATTCAGTCGCGTCGGCGCAATGGCGCTTCCGCGTTCTACCAGCGGCAGGTACAGCAGGCCGTCAAACGCGCCCGCTTCCTCGCCCTCCTGCCCTTCGTGGGCGAGTAAGGGAGCGCAGTACACATGGCGAAGAAACAAGACATTCTCCTCATCGAGGACGTGCTCAAGCTCGGCAACATGGGCGACGTGGTGAAGGTTGCTCCGGGCTACGCCCGTAACTACCTCTTCACCCACTCCCTGGCCAAGCCGGCCGACGGTGCGGCCAAGCGGCAGATCGACGTCCTTCGTGAGAAGGCGGCGAAGAACGAAGGCGAGCGTGAGGTCAAGGCCATCGCTCAGAAGAAGAGCTTCGAAAACCTGACCATCCAGGTTCCTGCCCGGGTGGCCCACGAGATCGAGCTGTTCGGCTCAATCGGCACCAAGGAAATCGTCGCGGCCCTGGCCAAGTCCGGGATCGAAGTCGATGGCAAGCAGATCCATCTCGCGGAGAAGATCCACCGCCTGGGCGCGTACCAGGTTGAGGTCAAGCTCCACAAGAAGGTCAGCGTGACCGTGCGCGTCGAGGTCGTGAATAGCGATCCGAACGCCGCCAGCCTGGCTGATACCCTGGCTGCCTACGAAGCCGAGAAGGTTGCCAAGGCCGCTGCGGCCAAGGCTGCTAAGGAAGCCGGTGGGGCCGCTCCTGCTGACGAAGCCAAAGCTGATGACAAGGCCGATGCCCCCAAGGGCGACAAGGCCGAGAAGTCTGCCAAGGGTGATAAGAAGGCCGATGCCGCCAAGGGCGACAAGAAGGCCGATGCCGCCAAGGGCGGCAAGTCCGACAAGCCCGCCAAGAAGCAGAAGGCCTGAATCCCATGAAGAAGGACATCCATCCCAACGTCCGTCCGGTGGTCTTCCAAGACACCGTCAGCGGCGCCCAGTATAAGATCGTGAGCGCCATCAAGGCCGACCAGAAGGTCACCCTCGACGGTGTCGAATATCCCCTGGTCAAGGTTGACGTCTCGTCGGCCAGCCATCCGTTCTACACCGGCCAGCAGCGTATCCTCGATACCGCCGGCCGGGTCGAGAAGTTTGGCACCAAGTACGGCACCAAGGGTGTCGGGGCGATCAAGAATCTGCTCACGAAGAAGAAGTAATTCGGTCTTCAGCGGAATGCATCAACACCCCGGCCGGCAACGGTCGGGGTGTTTCGTTGCGTCCTGTGGCAATTGGGCTACATCTTAGATATGGCCGAACCTACCTTACGCGCTTATGATTCGCTGGTGGAGGGGAACAACCTCCTGGTGGTGATCCGTAAGGAATTTGATTTTGGTAATCTGCACCAGGATTGGGCCCACCAGATCATTCGTCAGTATCCCGGACCTTATGCCACCGTCCGCATTGATCTTTCGTCGATCGGCCTGGTCAGCTCAACCTTTTTTGCGGGTTTGTTGCAGTTCTATTTCCATTACGTCGAAGGTAAGTCGAGCACCCTTACCCTCATGAAGCCGGATTCCCGGGTCATCCGCAATCTGGCGGTGATGCGGATGGAAAAATTCTTCCGCATCGAACCCCGCTAGTGGGGGAATCCGTCGACCTGACCTCGCCGTTGGCAATTGTTGGTCAGAAAACCCGGGTGGATCTGCGTCATCGGCTTTTCCTTGCCCCGATGGAAGGGATCACCGATCAAGTATTTCGGGATCGGGTCATCGCCTTGGATGGACTTGGGGCCGCCTGTACGGAATTCATTCGGCTCACTGTCTCGCCGGTTCCTGCCAAGGTGGTTCGTCGGCATCTCTCACGTCTGGGTCCGGTTCCGGTGGCAGTCCAGTTCATGGCGTCGGCCTCGCGGTTCATCGGTGATTCCGTGCGCATCGCCGAAGCCTGCGGTGCGGCCTGGATCGATCTCAATTTCGGTTGTCCGGCGCCGGTGGTGGTGGGCCACCAGGCGGGCTCCGCCTTGCTCTGCAAGCCGGGCTTGATGACGGAAATGGTGACGGAGGCAGTCGCGGCAACGGGACTGCCGGTGAGTGCCAAGATCCGGGCCGGCATTGATTCGTCCGAGCCCTTGGCCCTCAACATGCGCCGCCTGGCGGATGCCGGGGTGGCGCTCATCACCGTGCATGGCCGCCTGCGGACCACGCCCTATTCCCAACCGGCCCACTGGCCGTGGATCGCTGAAGCAGTGGCGACCCTGCGCCAGGCAGGTCATCGCATCCCGGTGGTGGGCAATGGGTCGGTGGAAAATCCCGGAGATGCCCTGCGGATGATGGCGGAGACCGGCTGTGATGGGGTGATGATTGGGCGTGGCGCATTGGCGGATCCCTGGGTCTTCCGCCAATGCCTGGGAGGACCGGCGGCCACCCGGGCCGAGGCGCTGGCCTTTGCCTTGGACTACGCTGCCGAGGTGCAAGCCCTTCGGGGGACATCCGCAGCGTTGGCCAAGTTGAAGCAGCTCAGTCGTTGGTACCGGGCGGGTGGTCTGCTGGATGAAGCCAGGCGTCAGGAGGTCCTGCGTCAACCGGATCTGGCCGGGGTCCAAGCGCTCTACCATCGGGCTGTCGACATGACGGCATGAACCTGGAAAACGCAATTGGAGCGCACCTGCTGCGTTGCTTCAAACCTCGCATGGCGCTGCCATGCCGCGGCTTGAAGCGCCTTGCATCTGCGCGCCACTTGCGTTTCCAGACGCACCTTTTGGGTGAACGACTGTCGAGGTAAAAAAGTTGAAAATACAGCCGGGATTCTGCAAATGATCAACTCAACTTAAATCCGGCGATGAATTCACGCGGAGACGCGGAGAAGGCAAG
>CANIXE010000124.1 GCA_947470885.1 Planctomycetota bacterium | reverse complement strand
GGCAACGACTACGTCTACATCGACGCCTTCCGGGAAGCCCTGCCGGCGGATCTGCCGGCCCTGGCCCGCCAGGTGTCCCACCGCAATTTCGGCATCGGCGGCGATGGGATGATCCTCCTCGCCCCGCCCACGGTGGCCGGGGCCCAGGCTCGAATGCTGATGTACAACGTCGACGGCAGCATGTCGGAAATGTGCGGCAACGGGGTGCGTTGCGTGGCCAAGCTGGCCCACGACCACGGCCATGTCTCCGGTTCGACCGTCCGGGTGGAAACCGGCGCCGGCGTGTTGCCCATCGACCTGCAATTCAGCGCGGGTCAGGTGGTGGGGGCCTGCGTGGACATGGGCCGGCCTCGCCTGGAACCGGCGTTGGTGCCGGTGGTCCACCCCGGGCCTGGCCCGCGTTTGGAACTCCATCTGGAAGCCGCCGGTGGAACCCATCGCCTGCTGGCGGTGGGCATGGGCAATCCCCACGCGGTGTGCTTTGTTTCGGATCCCGAGGCGTTCCCGGTGACCACCGTGGGTCCGGTGCTGGAGCACCACGCCGCCTTTCCCCGGCGCAGCAATATCGAATTCGTCGCCCGGCTAGCGGACGAAGGGGGCCTGCCGGTCCTGCGCCAGCGCACCTGGGAACGGGGCAGCGGCGAGACCCTGGCCTGCGGCACCGGGGCCTGCGCCACGGTGGTGGCGGCGATCCTCGATGGGCGCATTCCCGGGCGGGAGGCCATCGTCCGCCTGAGTGGCGGGGACCTCCACATCGCCTGGCCATCGGATGATGCCAGCGTGCGCATGACCGGGCCCGCCACCACCGTCTTCACCGGGGAATTCCAGCCATGAGCCATGCCACCACCACCGCCAAGAACCGTTCGGCGGTCGTCTTGTTCAGCGGCGGCCAGGATTCCACCACCTGCCTGGCCTGGGCTCTGGCCCGGTTCAGCACCGTGGAATGCGTGACCATCGACTACGGCCAGCGCCACCGCATCGAACTGGTGGCGGCGAAGCGGATCTGCGCCGCGGTGGGGGTGCGCCAGGTCCAGATCCCCTGCGACAGCTTCCGGGCCCTGGGGGGCAATTCCCTCACCGGGGATGAAGCGGTGGCCAATGGCCTGAATGCCACCACCGGCCTGCCCAACACCTTTGTTCCCGGGCGGAACCTCATCCTGCTGTCGTTGGCCGCGGCCTACGCTTGGCAGCGGGGTGCCCACGATCTGGTTACCGGGGTCTGCCAGACGGATTACAGCGGTTATCCCGATTGCCGGGATACCACGATTCAGGCACTCCAGGCGGCGCTGCGGGCGGGCCTGGATTCACCGTTGACCATCCACACCCCGTTGATGCACCTGACCAAGGCGGAATCCGTGTGGATGATGCGGGACCTGGGCCGCCTGGATCTGCTAGCCCACAGCCACACCTGCTACAACGGCCAAGTGCCGCCCTGCGGAACCTGTCCGTCGTGCCTGCTGCGGGCGAAGGGCTTTGCCGAGGCGGGAATACCGGATCCGTTGTTGGGGTAATGTGGGAACCTGCGTCTCAAGCAGACCCAAGATCGGCTCGGAGAATCCCGCATTGAGTGGCGAAAGAATCACTGGGAGCGCCAGCTCGGCCTCGGGACGATTCCCACCGTCAAATCAGCGTCAGTTTGTCCTGTGGGCACAACCGATGCCGAGCTGGCGCTCGGCGCTCCCAGGAGGTCCGCAGCGGTTCGCGAGGTATTTGAACCTAAATCCGGCGATGGATTCACGCGGAGACGCGGAGGCGCGGAGAAGACAAGAGGTTGAACCAGAAATCGACGTTCACCGGGTGGGTGATCCGTTGATGACGTTGATTCAGCGCGAAAGAACGGTGTTCTCCGCGCCTCCGCGCCTCCGCGTGAAAAATCCAATGCGGCATGTAGGTTGAATAGAGTTTCGCCACGTGAATCCAAACCGAACTCTGATGATGCTGTAGTTTCAGCTCAGTAGGCTTTTCGGGGATTTGGGTTCTCGTTGGGCGTCCGGAACGGACGGTGGTCCGCCGGCGGTTTCGGTCGATCTTTGTCCTGGGATGGTTTATCCGTTTTCCCGTCGCTCTTGGACTTGTCGCCGGTTTTGGGATCGGATTTCTTTTCCCCGGACTTGGGATCCTTGGCGGCAGGCTTCTTCGGTTCCATCACCTTGATAGGGGGGGCATCATTGTCGTTGGCGTGGGCGTCCACCACCAACCGTTGAACCTGGCCGGTGGCGATCTCAGTGAACACCACCACCACGCCGTCCTCGACGCTGGTCAGGCGCCAGCCGTTGCTTTCTTCACCGACTTTCAATTGCACTGGCTTCTCACCACCTGGCAGCAGAACCAAGGCCTCCTGCGTGTCCCGGTAGCCCAGGATACCGAAAGCCACCGGGATTAACGGACCAGCGGCGGCGGGGGTCGGGGTGATCTTGGGCAGGGTGGTGTCGGGGACCACCGCCGGTGGCTTGGGTGCCGGCGGTTTGGGGACGGGTTTCCGGGCGTCCTCAATCCGCTTACTTTCCTCCTCGCGTTCGGCGCTGGGTACGAACGGATTGGCGGTGTTGACGTGGTAGCTGTCGAAGGTGCCGATGGCGGGGATGGCGGCTTCCAGGTTGGGCACCGGTTCGGCGTTGATCCTGGGTTCCCCAGGCTGGGCGACGGGGTGTTCGGCGAGGAACATCCAGGCCAGGGCGCCCAGGAACAGCAGAGCGGCCAGGACGGCGATCAGGCGGGCCAGGGTCATCGGCTGCCTCCACCCAGGCCACTGCTGCGTTTGGGGGTGGCCACGGCCTTGGTCCGTTCGTCCGGGCTCAGGAACGACATCGCGGCGACCTCATACACGGCGTCGTGCTGCTGGATGCCGTCGGTGGGCTTCGCGTTCTTGGAATCGATGGTGAACCGGCGGATCACTAGGGGATAATCCCCGGCCTTCTCCACCTGGGCCAGGGCGTGGAAGATCCACAGAAGATCGGTGAGGCTGCCCCGGACCTCCAGCTTGAGGGCGTATTCCTTCAACAGCGGCGGGCGACCCTCCGGGCCGGTGATCTCGGCGTATTTCACCGGCTGGCTGATGCGGTAGCTCTGGATCGCGGTGGGCGTGCTGAGGATGATGCTGCCCGCTTTGTCGGTGAGCTGGAGCATCGCCAGCAGGTAGGGGGCGTCCTCGTTTTTCGGTACCTTGCTGGTGGTGTCGAAGCCCAGGCCGGAGTAGGCCAGGCTGCGCTTGTGGGACAATTCCCGCAGGTGGTCCTCCACCGCGGCCTTCCGTTCATTGAAGTATTGGCCGGGCTGGGGGTGGTTGGCGGGGACGGTGAAGTCGCTGGCGGGAGTGAAACCGCTGGCTTTTTTCAGGGCCTCGATGGTCCCTTCCAGGTGCTTGACCGCGGCCTTGCTTTCCTTGATCCGGGTCACCAGGTCCACCTTGCCGGTGATCGCAGCCTTTTTTGCCTGGTCCATCTGGTCCGGCAGTTCCCCCGGGTCAGAGAGCCACCAGAGGATCCCGGCGCACACCACCACCGTGGCCCCCAGGGCGGACCAGGCCTTCAGCATCGGCTTGCGGACATCCGGGCGCAGGCTCATGGCGTGGCTCCGGGACCCTGGGCCGCAGTGACCTGGTCGAACGAGGTGGGAGTGAAGATGAACCGGGCGGTGAAGGTGAATTCGCCACTATCCACCAGGCTGCCGTCCTTGCTCTTTTTCTCCTGATGCTTGGGGTCCCATTCGTCCATGATGCTGTGGGAAAACAGACGGGGAGCATCCGGGCTGGGCCGCCATTCGGTGATCCAGTCCTTCCATTCGGTGAGGAATTTGTTGCGCCCGGTGTCGGTGGCGGCGGAGGTGAACTTGATCTTGCCGGTCAGTAGGACTGCCCCCCGACCAATGGCGGTGTCCGCCACGGGTTTGCTGGCGATGCTGCCCACCCGACCGCTGACGGGGGTCGCCGCCTGGTCGGTGCCAACCCCCACGGTTTCCAGACGGATGACCCACAGTTCCGGGGACTTGGCGGTTCGCTCCTTTAGGGCGCGCACGGTGTAGAGCAGATCCCGCCCGGCCCAGATCCGGCTGGCAATGGCCCGGAGGTCTTCCCCCAGGGCTTCTTGATCCTTGGCCACCACCGCCAGGTCGGCGGTGAGTTTTTTGTGTTTGGCGGTGTAGTCCTCCCAGGCTTGGCGGGATTCGTCCACGGCCTGGTGGTCGGCGATCAGGGTCCAGCCCACCAGGATGGTGGAGGCCAGCACCAGGCCGGCGGCGACCCAGGGCCAGACCAGGTGCCGGCGGAACAGATCCCGGCGGACCAGGGATTCCGGCCGCAGGTCCAGCTCCAGGGCGTGCTTCGGTGCCAACCGGGGGTGGGCCAGGGCCAGGCCCACGGCGGCGGTCCAGGCGTGGGGATCGTCGGGAATTGCCCCGGTCGCCCCGGCGAAGGGATCGAAGATCTCCACCGGGCAGCCGAAGCGCCGCTGGAAATAGTCCGCAAGGCCAGGAATGGTGGCAGTGGCCCCGGTGAGCAGGACCTTGGCCAGGGGGATCTTGTCCCGCTTCAACTGGGTGCGGAACCACACCAGGGAACTGGCGAATTGGCCATAGAGGGCCTCCGCGACCCGGATGGCCTCTGGGCTGAGGGTCGCCTGGGCCTGGAGCATGGTCATCGCCCCGGCGGCGGGGACGGTCAACGGAAGCGTGGTTTGGGTGGCGGAAACCCTGGGAATCACCGGGGCTTTGGCCTCCGAACTGGTGGGGATCGGGCCATCCAGGGTCGGATCGTCGAACACCAGTTCATTCAGGGGAATCGCATCCGCCACCGGGGGCGGACCGGAGGGGGTGTCGTCGAGGACCAGCTCGGTGAACGGGGAATCGTCAAGATCCAGGGTGGTCGGTTTGCCGGGGGCCTGTGCCGGCGCAGCAGGTTCCACCGACGCTTCCAGCATCTCATCGAAGCTGGCATCCGCCTGGCGGACCTTGACCCGTTCCTCGGTTTTTTCCAAGGGCACGAAGATCTGTTCTGGTTCGCTGGGGGGATCTTCAGGGCCGGCGACGTGGCGGGCGTTGGCGGGAAAGGCTCCGCCACCCTGGGCCACCTGGCGGCAGGCGAGGATCCGATCCTCGCCCAACAGGGTGACGTTGCTGGAGGTTTCCCCCAGATCGATGAGGAGCGCCAAATCATCGCCACGTACCGGGCCAGAGGGCAAGGTGGCGTTGTAGGCCGCCGCCGGTCCATGGTGGATCCGCACATCCCCCAGTCCGCCCTGGGCCAACTCGGCGAGGGCGGCCACCAGTACTGGAGCCTGGCCGATCACGCAGGCGTGGATGACTTCGTCCCCGGGCTGGGGCACTACCCAGGTGTCGGCGGCGAGATCTCCGTCGCTTTCGGTGTTGCTGGCCAGTTCCAGGCGCAGGACCCGGGCCTGGCGATCCGGGGGCAGAGGCATGGTGGCGATGAAGCGCACCAGCGAGGGGGAATCCCCCAGGTGGACCTGGGTGGGGCCTTTGCGGCCGAGGATCGCCAGGGTTTCTTCCACCACCTGATCCAGGGGGCGTAGGTCGTTGTCATCCCCCCGCCGGTGTACCGCAGCGGTGGCGAGGACGCGGAAGGGTACGCCCTCTTTACGCTCCCGGGAGGTAGCGGGAGCGAGGGCGACGGCCCGCACGGTCTGTGGGCCGATGTCGAGACCGATGGAGAGGCTGGCCATCAGCGGTGGCCGCGCTGCTTTCCAGGAGCCCCCGGCGACGTGTTGTCCGCTGGGGGCGTGGCCGTGGTGGGCGGGTTGGTACCCGCCGGGGGCAGGGCGTCGGCTTCCTCCTTGGTGGCGGGCATGCCCTCGCCCCGGGGTGTGCCGGGGAGGAGGACCCGGGCGGTGTCCCGGAGGCGGAGGATGTCGTCCCCTACTTTGGCGCCGGTGGGGTCGACGATGGTGGCGGTGACCAGGATGATTAGGTTGGAGCGTTCATTTTTGGAATTATCCGAGCTGAACAGGCGACCGAGGATCGGGATGCTTTTGAGGAATGGCGTTCCTTCGCTGCTCTTGCTATCCAATTCCTTGACAAGCCCACCTAAGGCGACCGTTTTTCCATTCGCCACATGCAGGGTGGTTTCTAAAGTGCGGGTCGAGAATCTCGGTTTTTGAATATCCTTTTTAATAGTGGAAGTGGCATTGGAGGACGGCAAATATTCAAATCCGTTCGCAATCACATTGTCTAAAGACACTTGCTTGATCTTCGGTTGCAGCTTAAGGGTGATGATGTCGGAATTGCGGGCCACGCTGGGCTGGATTTTGAGCTGGTATCCGATGTCCTGGGAAGACCAAACGGGGGTGGCGACATTCGAGGAAATGGTTACATAGGGATTGTTAATATTGTTATTGTTGTTGTTTTGATTGTATCCGCTGCTGGAGTTTGAGGTGATGGTATAATTTTCGATATACGGGTAATTTTCGGCAATTTCGATGAGACCATTTTGATTGTTTAGGGTCAAGATCTTGGGTTCTGCCAGGGTGTCGCTTTTCCCTTCTTTCTGAAGTGCCTTGAGTGTAGCCGTAAGACTGAGATCCCCTTTTTGCAGAAAGCCGGTGATCATGGCGCCATTGCCATTGGTATTAATTTTTGTGGCGGGTGATATGGCTGGTGCAGTTGGTGAGCCGAAAGCAGCTTGTGCGGTGGAATTCACCTGTCCCTGTTGCCAGGCAATGCCTAATTCCTGGGATGCCTCTTCAGTGACTTGTATGAATCTGGCCTCAATAAGCACTTGGACGTTGTTGTAGTCAAGTCCATGCAGCAGGCGTTTGAGTTCGGAAATTGCCCATGGCGTAGCTTTCACATAGAGGCTATTCGATTTTCGGTCGAG
>CANIXE010000123.1 GCA_947470885.1 Planctomycetota bacterium | reverse complement strand
GACGAGACCAGGATCGCTGCCGACGAAGCGGATCGGCGGAAAAAGCGCCTGGCGGATCTGGAAGTCGCCAAGCAGGAAGCCGCCGTGGCCGCCGCCAAGCGGGACGCCGAAGCTCCTCCGCTGGAAAATACCGCGGTGTTCGGCACCTACACCACCACCCCGTCCGTGCTCTTTCTCCAAATCGGTCGGTGGCCCGCCTTTCCCCAAGCCGTCTGCCCCCAACCGGTGACTCAACCCGGTCCCACGGTGGAGATCCACGGCCATGGCTACGGCTGGAACCTCCACTATCGGAGGTGAACCGATACCCTCGCCGGCCTCTGATTTGGTACGCGCCGACGGGGGCGCCGGCGCACCCCAACCATTCCCATCGGCCACAAGACCCCAAGCACGACTAGGCACGGCATGTGCTAAATCTCTTCCGGCGCACCCGCCGGGGGAATCCCATGTCGAAAATCTGGCTGCAACTGCTGAACATCTGGGCCAAGCTGGAAATCGCCCAGAAGGCAACCGTGGTCCTTGCCGTGGGTGGCATGATCGCCTTGTGCGTGATCCTGGTCTACGGGGCCTCCCAGCCTGATTACCGCCTGCTGGCCAAGGGCCTCACCCGATCCCAGGTGGCGGAAATTGCCGCCTACCTGGAAACCAACCACATCGCCTACAAGGTCCAAGACAACGAAACCGCGATCATGATCCCCAGCGCGAACCTGTACAAGGTGCGCAACGACTTGGCTCAACAGGACATGCTGGGGGATGGCAGCAAGGGATTCGAATTGCTGGGCAAGGCTTCGTCGATGTGGGAATCGACCTTTTCCGAGCACAAGACCTACGACCGGGCGGTGTCCGGCGAGCTGGAACGGAGCTTCCGGGAACTCAACGGCGTGCGCTCCGCCCGGGTGCTCATCGATCGGCCCCAGCCCAGTCCGTTCATTGGCGATGAAGGAGCCAAGCCCAAGGCCTCCATCAAGGTGGACATGCGCAGCGGGATGCGCCTGACCGACCGGCAGATCGCCGGGATCATCCACCTCACCGCCGGAGCCGTGGCGGGTTTGACCCCGGACCGTGTGGAGATCATGGACAGCACCGGCCTGCTGACCCCCAAGGCGGACGGCAGCAATGCGGGGATGGCCCAGACCGCCCTCGAAGCCGAAGTCGCCCGGGAATCTTACCTGACCCGCCGGGCCCAGGAGCAGATGGACGCGGTTCTTGGGCCCGGTCGCGGCCAGGTGAAGGTCAGCGTCAAACTGGACTTCACCAAACGCACCGAATCCAGCCGGGATCCCACGAAGAAGGAGACCCTGGAAGAAACCACCACCACCAACAACGAACAGAATGAAACGGCCAATCCCGGGGGCATCGCCGGCACCGCCAGCAATGTCGAAGGGGAGAACCCCACCAAGGCCCCCGCCCCCCTCAAGGGCAGCAAGACCAAGGAAGAAACCACCAGCAAGTATGTGGTCGGCCAGAAAACCGTGACCCAGGAGGACGAAGTCGGCCGGGTCCGGGGCATGAACGTGTCGATCCTCCTGCCGTTCAAAAAGACCATGAAACCCAAACTGGACGACAAGGGCAAACCGACGAAGGACATGGAAGAGGTCAGCGAAGAATACAGCCAGGCCGACAAAGACCGTTTCAAGGAACTGGTACTGAACGCCATCGGTTTCAACGCCGCCAAGGACATCGCCACCAAGATCGAAGGCTCGGCCAACCTGGATGTCCGCTTCACCTCCTCAGTCCAGAGCATGGACCTGTGGCGGAATCCCCAGGATGACATCGCCGTCGCCGGCGTGGGCGTGCCCCTGACCGCCCTGCCCTGGTTCGACATCGCCGGCTACGCCGGGGCCGGCCTGGTGGCCCTGGTGATGCTGGGGGTCGCCCGGGGCCAGCTCAAACGCAGCCATAAAGCCTGGAAAGATGCCGAAGAACGGGCGCGGATGGTCGTCGAAGAGGAAGTGAAGAAGAACACACCACCGCCCCCGCCGCCGGAGACCCAGGAAGACAGGGAAGTCCTTGCCCTCAAATCAAAACGCATGGAACTGCGGGACCAGATCCGCAAGAAGATCGACGAAGATCCCACCGTCGCCGCCGAAATCGTCCGCAAATGGCTCTACCAGGGTTGACCCATGCCTCCTCCCCGTCCCACTGATTCCGATGCAAATGGTGAGTTGAGCGGCGTGCGCCGGGCCGCCGCCTTCATGCTCGCCCTCGATCCCGCCACCGCCGCCCTGCTGATGCAAAAATTCAGCGAACGGGAAGTGGCCATGCTCTCCGAGGAGATGAGCCGGATGGGCGAGGTCCGGGGGGCCACCTCGGAAAAACTGCTCCGGGAATTCAATACCGCCATCGGTGGCGACCGGATGACCGTGGAGCCGATGCTCCAGGAAATCCTTGAGCGGGCGATTGGCAAAGAACGGGCCCGGGAACTCCTGGAGAAGATCAAACGTCAGACCCGGGACAGCGAACCATTCCGCGCCCTCATTCCCTTGGACGCCAAGCAGGTGAATCAGATCCTCCGGGGCGAACATCCCCAGGTCCTGTCCATCGTCATCAGCCATCTCGAACCCTCGGTTTCCGCTGAAATCCTCCGGGATATGGACGACAACCTGCGCTACGACGTGATCAAGCGCATCGCCGGCACCGCCGAAGTCCCCATCGAACTGGTCCGCCAGATCGACGAGGTGATGGAGGTCCGAGCCTACTCCCTGGCCCGTCGGGGCATGGAACCCCCCAAGGACGCCCGGTTCAAAACCGTGGCGAAAATGCTCAACGTCAGCGATCCCAGCCTCACCAAGGGCGTGCTGGAACGCCTCAACAAGGAAAAACCCGATCTGGCCACCGAGATCCAGCAGCTCATGTTCGTCTTCGAGGACTTGGTCAAGGTCGACACCAAGGGCATCCAGAAGGTCCTGGCCGAAGTGGACAAAGGGGATCTCACCCTGGCCCTGCGCGCCGCCCCGCCGGACATCGCGCAAAAACTGTTGGGCAACCTCTCCGCCCGGGCCCGGGAAGGCATTCAAGAAGAAATGGACACCATGGGCCCCAAGCCCCTTTCGGAAATCGAAGCCGCCCAGAAACGCATCCTCCAGCAGGTCCGCGCCATGGAGGAACGGGGCGAAATCAAGGTCGATCGCGGCGGCGCCGAGAAGATGGTATAATAGGCCATGGCGATCCTCCGTTCCCGGTCAGCCAGTGAACTGGTCCACACCCTGGAGAACCCGGTGGTGAACCAGGCCATCGCCGTCCAGGAGCAACGGCTCGCCCAGGCCTTGGCCCAGGGCAAGGCCGAGGGCGAACGTGTGGCCCAGGTGAAGGTGGTCGCCGCCGAGGCCAAGGCCGCCGCCGCCGAAGCCAAAGCCAAAACGGCGGAGGCCCGGGCCGCCGAGACCGACGCCAAGCTGAAGGCCCAGTACGAACAGTCCCTGGGGGCCAGCATCAGCCTGCTGGCGGATGCCACCGCCCGCCTGGAAATCCTGGAAAAACAGCTCGTCCAAGAAGCCGAAGCCGATGTCATGCGCCTCGCCATGCAGGTCGCCGCCCGGATCCTCCGTCGGGAGGTCACTGCCGATCCCGTATGGATCCAGCCGGTGGTCCAGGACGCCCTGGCCCTGGTCCCGGACAAGCGGGCGGTGGCCGTCCGGGTGCATCCCGACGAAGCCGCCCTGCTGAACGCCCGCAAGCGGGAAATCCTCGCCGATTCACCCGGAGTGGAAAACCTCCAGATCACCGCCGACCCCGACCTGGACCGGGGCGCCTGCCTGCTGGTCAGCCAAGGCACCCGGCTGGATGCCTCGGTACCCACCACCTGGGAGCGCCTGTTCCGCCGGCTGAATGAAGCGACTCCGGCCATTCCCTTGGTGGTAGGTGCCGGAACTGCAACCGAGGCGACCCCGTGATCGCCCAACGCTACCAACAGGTGGTGGACCACGCCCCCCTGGTCCAGGCCAGCGGCGTGGTCGTCCGGGTCATCGGTCTGGCCGTCGTCGCCAGCGGCCCCGCCGCGCCCCTGGGGGACACCTGCCTGATCCGCACCGCCCACGGCGAACGTCTGGCGGTGATCACCGGCTTCCGGGAAAACGAAGTCGTCCTGCAAACCATCGGCCATCTGGACGGCATCCGCCCCGGGGACCAGGTGATCGGCCTGGACCGGCCCCTGGACATCCCCGTCGGTCCCGGGCTGATCGGCCGGGTGATCGACGGCGTCGGCCGGCCCATGGATGGCAAGGGCCCCCTGTCCGGCGCGTCCCGCCGGGCGATCAACGCCGATCCGCCCCCGGCCATCGGCCGAGCCCAGATCACCCGGATCATGGACACCGGAATCAAGTCCATCGACAGCCTGTTCACCATCGGCTACGGCCAGCGCATGGGGATTTTCGCCGGGTCCGGCGTGGGCAAATCCACCCTCCTGGGCGAGATGGCCCGGCATGCCAAGGCCGACATCAACGTCATCGCCCTGGTGGGTGAACGTGGTCGCGAAGTCAGCGAATTCATCGACAAGGTCCTGGGCCCCGAGGGCCTGGCCCGCTCGGTGGTGATCGTCGCCACCAGCGACCGCCCCAGCGTGGAACGCCTGTCCGCCGCCTATGCCGCCACCGCCATCGCCGAATCCTTCCGGGATTCCGGCCTGGAAGTCCTGCTGATGATGGATTCGGTGACCCGCCTATGCCAGGCCCAGCGGGAGATCGGCCTGGCCGCCGGCGAACCGCCGGTGACCCGGGGCTATCCCCCCAGCGCCTTCGCCATCCTGCCCCGCCTGCTGGAACGGGCGGGCACCGGCGCCCCGAACCCCCTCACGGGCAAGGCCGGTTCCATCACCGCCCTGTACACCGTGCTGATCGATGCCGACGATGAAAACGATCCCGTGGGCGACAACGTCCGGGCGATCCTCGACGGCCATTTGTTCCTGTCCCGGCGGATGGCCGGTCAGGCGATCTACCCCGCCATCGACCCCACCCTGTCGGTCAGCCGACTGCTGATCGACCTGGCCGACGCCGCCGCCTACCGCCTGGCGATGAACACCCGGGAACTGTGGAGCGAATACGAGCGGGTCCGGGATTTGGTGGAAGTGGGCGCCTACCGGGCCGGCGCGGATCCCAAGGTGGACAAGGCCATCGCCGCCCATCCCAAACTCCGCCAGTTCGTCCGCCAGGACATGGGCGTCACCGTCCCCCGGGCGGAATCCCTCGCGCTGCTGCGTGAGATCGTCGGAGACAAGTGATGGCCCGCCTCGCCACCGTGCTGACCGTCTGGCGCAAGGACGAAGACGCCGTGAAGATCCGCCTAGGGGAACTGGAACGCCAGCGCACCGACCTGGAGCAACAGATCGCCGCCTGCGCCGCCGCCCGGGCCGAAGCCGTCGTGCCCAACCTGGCTCTGCGGGAGCAGTACCTAGCGTTCTGCCGGCGCTCCCGGGGGGACGAGGACGCCCTCCGTCGGGACCTGGCCGGCGTCGACCAGCGGATTGCCGCCACCCGGGATGAATTGGCGAAGGCCCACCGCAAGGTACGCTCCATCGAACATCTCCAGAGCCTGGACGCCGCCGAAGCGGCCCGCCGCCAAGATCGCCGGGATCAGCGCCAATCCGACGAAACCGCCGCATCCCGGCACCAATTGAAGGGCAGCTGACATGGACGGCTTCGTCAAGACCGCGGCGTTCATCCTCGCCGGGCTGTTCATCCTCTGCATGGCCATCGGCCTTGCCCTCGTGGTGAAGCTGAAGGACGCCGGGGCGATCAACCCAGAGAAAATCCGGGACTACGTCCTCACCGAGGAGGAACGCACCTGGCTGGCCAAGATGCGCAGCAAGCCCGAGGAACCGGCAGCGGAAACCCACAAGGCGGCCCCGGCGGAAGGCGGTGCCACGGAGGAAGAACTACTCACCCGGATCGCCGAGAAGGCCAATGCCTCCCGGGCGACCAAGGTGATCGAGGAGCTGCGCCTGCAGAAGCTGGCCCTGGACGAGCGCCAGGCCTGGTTGGACCAGCAGAACGCCGAGCTGGCCCTGGCCCGGAACGACCTCCAGCGCCTGCGCCGCCAGCTGGACAGCAAGGACCAGGAGATCAAGGACACGGTCAAGAAGCTGGACGAGGAACGGGCGGTCTGGGCCGCGGCCCAGGCCCAGAACACCAAGGGCATCGAGGCCATGGGCGAAACGGAAAAGGCCCGCTACGCCGCCCAGGCCAAGCTCTACGAGCAGATGAAGGACGCCGCCTGGTTGAGCCTGAAGCGCTTCGAGCCGAAGGAGATCGCCCGCTACTTGGTGCTGATGGAGACCAAGCGGGCGGCGAAAATGCTGTCCCTGGCGGAGGCCGACAAAACCCTCCCCGAGGACTTCGTCACCAATATCCACAAGGCCCTCCTGAACATCGACCCCAACGGCAAAAGCGCCGACCAGACTGCCCGCCTGGCCACCCTCTACGCCTTCATGAAGGGTGACGAGGTGGTGAAGTACCTCCGGGCCTCCAGCGTCGACGAAACCGTGGGCATCCTGGATGCCATGAAAGGCAATGACAAAAAACGGGTGGAAATCCTGGAGGCCCTGCGCAAAGCCGACCCGGACAAGGCCCTGGAGGTTCAGAAGGCCCTGACCAAACTGGCCCCCACGGGGACCCCATGATCCCACAGCATCTCAAAATACAGGTCCGGTCGTCCGGTCGTCCGGTCGTCCGGTCATCATGGCTTCCAGGTATTCCGCGGAATGATCCAAGTCACCCACTGTTGGCAGACGACCAGATGACCAGACGACCAACTGGACGACCGGACGACCGGACGACAGACCTGCATTGGCACGGCCACCGCTTCCTGACCTCTGCATACCCCCTTCTGTCCGCCCGCTGACGCGCCCGAGGAACTTTTGCCATGTC
>CANIXE010000122.1 GCA_947470885.1 Planctomycetota bacterium | reverse complement strand
TGTTGCCCAGCGGGGTCGGCGCGGCCTGGCTGGGGGTGATGGAGGGCGCCGCGGACGCCAGCGCCCAGGTGCTGAAAATTGCCAGCGGCAGGGCCAGCGACCGGGATGGCCGGCGAGTACCCTGGCTGCGCTGGGGCTATGGCCTGAACGCCCTAGCCCGGCCCTTGTCCGCGGTGGGTCTATTCGTCGCCTGGCCCTGGTGGATCGCCGGCTGCCGCCTGGCGGACCGGATCGGCAAGGGGGTGCGGGGCAGCGCCGCCGACGCCCTGGTGGCGGATTGGACCGATAAGCCCCAGCACGCCCGGGCCTATTCCCGGATGCGGATGATGGACCACCTGGGGGCCACCGCCGGAGCCCTGGCCGCCGCCGCCGTCGCCTATGCCCACCCGGACTGGCTGCCCTATGCGGTGGCGGCCCTGGTCTTGCCCATGCTGGTCCAGTTTTTCCTGTTGGCCCGGCTGCAGGAACGCGGGCCCATCACCACCAAAACCACCATCGCCGGCTGGTGGCCCGCCGACCCCGCCACCCGCCGGGCGTTGTGGATCGTCGGCGTGGCGACCCTGGGGCGGATCAGCCCCCTGGTGATCCTGGCGGATGCGGCGGCGGGCTGGGAATTGTGGACCACCTGCCTGGCCTGGGCCGGCCTGGGCCTGGTCCAGGCCGGGGCGGCGGCGGTGACGGGAAGTCTGATGGAACGCTGGGGTACCCCCCGAATCCTGGCCCTGGCCTGGGCCGTGGGGGCGATGGCCTTCGCCGGGCTGGCGTTCCTAGATGGCCCCGCCCGACTGGTGTGCGCCGGGGGCCTGGGGGTTCTGTTGGGCGCCGTGGAAGGCGGCGAGAAGACCCTAGTGGCGGCGGTGGTTCCCGCCGGGGAACGGGGCACGGCCTTCGGCGCGCTGGCGATCATGGCGGGGGCCGCGGGGCTCTTGGCCAATGGCGCCGTGGGCCTGGGATTGGCCGCCGGCGGAGCAGGGCGACTGGCCCTCTTGCTGCCCGCAGGTGCAGGACTCACCGCCGCCCTGCTGGTGGCTGCCCGCCGTTGAAGCGGCAGGCCCGGGCGGATCATCCAGCCCGTGTCGTATCAGGTCCTTGCCCGCAAATACCGCCCCACCGCCTTCGCCGATGTCGCCGGCCAGGAGGTGGTGTCCCGGACCCTGGCCAATGCCATCAGCAGCGGCCGGGTGGCCCAGGCGTACCTGTTCAGCGGACCCCGGGGCGTGGGCAAGACCTCCATGGCCCGGATCCTCGCCAAGGCGTTGGCCTGCGACCAGGGGCCGACCACGGAACCCTGCGGGGTGTGCCGGCACTGCGTGATGATCAACCAGGGGTCCCATCCCGACATCCTGGAAATCGACGCCGCCCGCTTCAACAGCGTCGATGACGTGCGCCAGCTGGCGGACCAGACCTCGTTCGCCCCCAGCCAGGCCCGGCTGCGCCTCTACATCATGGACGAGGCCCACATGCTCAGCACTGCGGCGTGGAACGCCCTGCTGAAAGTGCTGGAGGAACCGCCGCCCCACGTCCGCTTCATCTTCGCCACCACCGAGGCGGACAAGGTGCTGCCCACGGTGCTGTCCCGCTGCCAGCGCTTCGATTTCCGCTCCATCGGCCTGGAGGACATCACCGCCCGACTGAAGGAAATCTGCATCCGCGAGGAAGTCCCGGTTGAGGAGGCCCTGCTCCGGCGGATCGCCCGGGCCGCCGCCGGGGGCATGCGGGACGCCCAGACCATTCTCGACCAGCTCATCGCCGTGTCCGAGGGCAAGCCCGACGGCGCTGATCTGGCCCTGCTGTTGGGCTCCGCCAGGGGCGAAGACGTGGAAACCATCGTCGGCCACCTCCTGGCCAGCCAGGCCGCCGGGGCCATCGATGCCGTGGAAAACGCCATCGCCGGAGGCACCGCCGCCGCGGTCCTGCTGGAACAGCTCATCGACCACGTGCGGGGGATGTTGCTAGTCCAGGCCTGCGGCGCCCAGGCCCCGGCGGTCCGCCGCCTGGGCCTGCTGACCCCGGGCCTGGAAGCCCACGCCAAGTCCTGCCCGCCGGAACGGGCCCTGCGGATGTGCCAGCTGTTGATCGGTTCCCAGCAGGCCCTGCGCCAGGGCGTGGATCCCCGCCTGCAATTGGAACTGGCCTGCGTCCGCCTGGCCGGCCTGGGCCAGCTGAACAACCTGGATGACCTGATCCGTCGTCTGGAACGCCTGGAATCCAGCACTCCGGCGCCACCCCGCCCTTAACCGGGCCGACCCGCGGGGGCACCACCCCGGCCCGGGATCATGACACTCCCCCGGCCCCCACCGCATCCCACTTGGCGGATCTCCAGTCCCGCTGGGGCGAGGTCCAGCGCAAGCTGCTGACCGGCGGCCTGCCCCTGTTGGCGGCGGCCCTGGCGGAGTCGTCCGCCGTGGCCTGGACCGGGGATCTGCTGACCCTCGCTGCCCCGGCCCGACGCCAGGCGCTGTTGCTGGATCCGGAGCAGCAACGCCTGCTGGCGGGGGCGGTGGCCTCAGTGGTCGGAGCCCGACCCAAGATCGTGCTGCGCACCGCCGGCGGAGTGGCCCAGGCGGATCCGGTGGCGGACGAGCGGAAGCGCCGCTACACCACCGCCGCGAGCCATCCCCTGGTTCAGGACATCGTCAAACGCTTCCAGGCGGAACTGGTGGGCCAGGAGATCATCGATCTGGAGACCTGGCTGGCCCGTCTGGCGGGTCCAGGGCAGACCCGGGGCCGGGACGGGGACGAGGTGGTCGATGGCTGAAGTCCTGCCGCCACTCCAGCCAGGGGAACGCATCGGCCCTTACCGGATTCTCAGCCGCCTGGGTCGGGGCGGCATGGCCACCGTGTACCTTGCCCAGGCGATGGAGCGCTGTCCCGTGGCCCTGGACCGGCGAGTCGCGGTGAAGGTCCTGACCGCGCCCGATGACGAGGACCGGAAACGCTTCGCCCGGGAAGCCCGCTACTTGTCTTCACTCCAGCATCCGGGAATCGTCCGCGTCCTCGATACCGGCGAAGATCCCCTGCGGGCGTGGTTCGTGATGCCCCTGGTCCAAGGCCGTCGCCTGGACGAACTCGCCGATCCCGGGCAAGCCCTGGTGGATGAGGGCCAGATCCTCGATCTGGGCATTCAGATCCTAGAAGCCCTCCACGTCGCCCATTTGGCAGGAATTCTCCACCGGGATCTCAAACCGGGGAACATCATGCTGGAAGACGGTGGCCGGGTGCGCCTGCTGGACTTCGGCTTGGCAGCGGCTCCGGACCGGGAATCACGACTGACCCGGGAAGGCGACGTGGTGGGCACCCCGGCGTACATGGCTCCGGAACAGGCCAGCGGCCGACGGGACGACATCGGCCGGCGCACGGATTTATACGCCGTCGGGGCCTGCCTGTATGAACTCGCCACCGGCCGCCAGCCGTTCACTGGACCCAACACCATGGCGGTTCTCCGGGCGGTGATCGACGAAGCCCTGGATCCGCCCACGACCTGGCGACCGAAGATGAACCGGGACCTGGAGACCGTGATCCTGGTGGCGATGGCCAAGGAACCCCGGGACCGCTACCGCACCGCCGAGGAAATGGCCGGCGACTTGCGCCTGATCCGCCAGGGGAAGCGGGTCAAAGCCCATCGCCTGTCATCGTTGGTGCTGTTCCAGCGAGCCTGCTGGAACCATCGCCGAAACATTGCCCTGGGCGGTTTGCTCAGCTTCATCGCCGTCGCCAGCATCGCCCTGATGGTCCGCGAAGTCCTCCGCCAACGCAAACCGGCGACCCCGGGAGCGGTCGTGGAAGATCATTCCTGGCGGGTGGAACAACAGCTGGTCCCAGCCACCCCAGGAGCGGAACCAGACCTGAAATGGAACAGCAAGCAGAACCTGGGGCCAGGACTGCAGCTGACCGCCCTGCGCCCGGTGGACGGAGCAGTGCGTCTCGGCTTGACCTGGGAACTCAAGGGCAAACCCGGCAGCGGCAGCCTCGTTGAACTGCTGGTGACGGATCGGGATGTGGGCGCCGGGTACCGTCTACGCCTGCTCTCCGGCGCCAATGAAGACCGCCTGGAGATGCTCCGGGGGGACCGGGTGGTGACCAGTCAGTCCCTGGGCCGACTGTCCCGACCGGCGAATCTGGAACTGAGCCTGGAACAGGACGATGGCCGGCTGAGCGGACGCCTCGCCGGGGTCGACCACCCGGAGACGGTCCTTCAATTCCATGACCTAATTCCCTTGTCTGGTGGCGACACCAACGGCGTGTTCCTGGCCCGGGATCCGGGCCGGGCCAAACTGCAAAACATCGTCGTCGAACGCCAACGCGGCCAGGAATTCGTCTCTGCCCTGGAAAAAGCCGATAGTCTGCGTCAGGAACGACGGTGGGCCCGGGCCCTTCAGCTCTACGAGAACTTCCTCACCGACCATGGAGATTCACCCCAGACCCGGGACGCCCTGCTGTGCGTCGGACTGTGCCTGGAGCAGTTGGGGGATCTGGCGAAGGCCCTGGAGGCCTTCGAGCGCCTGATCCGGGAAAACCGGGACCAGCCAGAATACGTTCTGATGGGGACCTTCCACGCCTGGACCTGTCAACTACGCCTGGGCCTGTATCCGGAGGCGACCGCCTCGTTCGCCTCCATCCGTCGGGATTACGATCTGCCCAGCCTGGCCCTGGTGATCCCCGAAGACGCCCTGCGGGAGGTGCGCACCGAATACCAGACCCGGGCGGTCGCCCAGGGTGCCGGCAATCCTGATCTGGCGATCTCCCTCGCCTTCACCGCCGCCGACCTCTCGGAGTACCTGGTGGAGCACAACCACCAGGCGGATGCCCTGCTTCTGGCCGGCGACCTCCTCCTGGGCCAAGATCGCCTGGACGCTGCCCGGGAAACCTACCGCCGACTGGATGATGACGAGCGCATCGATCCCGTCCGTCGGGTCCGTGCCCTCCTGGGCCGGGCGATTTGCGAACGCCTCCAGGGGGATCTGACGACCTCTATCAGCACCTGCCTGAGCGCCCTGGAATTGAAGGCGGACACCTCCCGGGTCCGCTTCTGGCTTGGGGACGCCCTGGATCTCGCCGGAGAGACCGCCGCCGCCGCCGATCAATGGAAGGATGCGGGAACGAAGGACCCCCTGGGCCGATTGTGCGCCCGCTTGATGAACAATGCCGGCCCCCTGCCGGAAGCCGACCCCCTGCTGGCGGTCCCGGAAGGCCCCTATATCAACGCCCGGCTGATCGAACTGAGTGGCGGCCGCAATCCCGCCACCTGGCTGACTCGGGCGGCGGTGGGCAACACCTGGGGTGCGGCCCTGGCCCGGGCCCGGCTGACGGAAAAAGAGTCAGCGAAATAGCGCAGGTCAGCCCCGCATGGTCGCCGGAACCTGCATCGAGAATTTGATGCCCGAGCGGAATTCCCCCAGGGTCAGTTCGTGCTGGTCCGAACCCGCTGTGGAACTGGCGAAGGCCAGCGCGGGGAACGCGGCGAAGCGTTGGCGCATCCGCTGGGCGTTGATCTTGTCAGCGATGCCCCACCAGAGACGTTCCCGGGCGGCCAGGGAGCGCAGACAGCCTTCGCGGATCTGGGCCTGGGCCTCAGCAGTAGTGGCGAAACGCTCCAGGGCCTCCTCCAACCAGGCGGCGTGATCCACGTCCTGCTCCACATGCAGGTCGAAGTATTCCGTTTCGGCCTTGCTGAACCCCGCCTGGGCCAGGCCGCGGATGATATGGCTGAACATCGTCGGAATCGCCCATTCATGGCCGGGACCGACGGCCCCCAAGCCCAGCAGGAATGGCTCCTCGGTGCACCAGCGCAGGTGGTCGGCGATGAAGGTGGTGACCGCCGGGTGCAGGCGGATGCCCTCGATCTCGGCATCGGTCCAGCCGCAGGCGCGCATGAACACCCGGTAATGGGCGGCGTGGTCGGCACCGGCGCTGCGCTCGCCGTATTCGTCCACCAGGACCTTGGCCAGCCAGACCTTGGCCTCGGAGCCCGGGGCGTTCAGCAGGAGCAATTCCAGGTAGCGAGTGAAGGTTCCCACCAGGGGATAATGCTGGGCGCTGAATATCTTGAAATCCGCCCGGGCCTTGGGGTCAGTCTCCATCCGACCCAGGAGGGAATGCCCCACCCCGGGATGGTGGGCCACCTCGTTGTGGAGTTCGCGGAGAAAGGTCTTGGCGTCCATGCCGGTAGCGTGGGGATCCGACGGCGGCTCCAAGACCCGGAAACCCGCAAACGGCACCGCTGAAGAGGCGGTACCGCCTTACATCATCTTCTTGTCTTGTATTTCAGATCATCCCTAGGAGCATGCGGCCGCGCCTTGATAAGAAGCGCATTAACACCTTCTTGGCAGGTGCTTTTTTCCCGTGAATCTCCCGTGTCAAAACGACACCATAAAGAAAGCCCGTCATGGCTTTGGTTATCAAAAAATGGTCTGCATCCGCCGTTCCTGATGCGAACGGCAATTACGTCCATATTTCGGGACGTGAGGGCGGCCTTTTATCCTGGATCTAATCCTTGATAAAAATCGATCCCACTACGACCATCGAGGTAAAGGAGAAAATCGTCATTTTCACCCAAGGGTCACTGGAAGGATCCGAACGGCGGGTGATTCCAATTGGCTCCGTTTGTTCGACGTATTACGGCTACAAGAAACCGTGGAAAGAGGCTCTGGTCCTATTGGTTTTATTATTACCAGTATTTGGCCTTGGTTTAATTGTTGTGGCTTCCGAATATTCTGGCCGCCGACTTCCGGAAATTCTGGCCGTGTGCCGGGTGGGATGAAATGGCCTTGTAGACCGGGCGCAAGGTCGGTGACCCCGCCAGCACCGGCGGCAGGCACCGTTCCGGAGGGCTTGGTGGCCCTCCGGAACTGCCCGGAGCTGGGAGCTCCGGGCTGCCTCCCGCCTCGCCGTGG
>CANIXE010000121.1 GCA_947470885.1 Planctomycetota bacterium | reverse complement strand
GGCGGGAAAATGGCCAAACTGTCCAGAATGGGCCACGGTGGCGGCGCCGGTGCCCACGCCACTACCGCCGAAGCGGGTGTCGTCGCTGTTCAGCACCTGGGCCCAGCGGCCCGCCTGGGGCACGCCCAAAGGATAGTCCAGACGGGGGACGGGGGTGAAATTGCAGACGATGAGCACTGGCCGACGACCCGGGGCGAGGCGCAGGAAGGCGAGAACGGATTCCGCGGTGTTGGTGCAGTCCACCCACTGGAAACCGTCCCGGTGATCGTCCCGCTCGTAGAGGGCCGGCTCGGCCTGGTACAGCTTCAACGCAGCCCCCAGGAACCGGCTGATGCCCTGACGCTCGGGCTCTTCGGCCTCGGCCCAGTCGACGCTGCGGTCCCAGGCGAATTCCCGGCCCTGGCCAAATTCACCGCCCTGGAACAGCAACTTGCGCCCGGGCACGGCCACCTGGTAGCCCAGCAGCAGGCGCAGATGGGCCCGGCGCTGCCACCAGTCTCCGGGGAACTTGTCGATGAGGGACCGCTTGCCGTGGACCACTTCATCGTGGGACAACGGCAGAACCCAGCGGTCGTCGTAGGCGTACCACTGATGGAAGGTGATCCGGTTGTGCATTCCCGGACGCATCACCGGATCCAGGGCCAGGAAGCTCAAGGAATCGTGCATCCACCCCATGTTCCACTTCAAGTGGAAGCCCAGACCCCGCCATTCCGTGGGGGCGGTGACGCCCTTCCAGGCGGTGGATTCTTCGGCGATCGTCAGGGCCCAGGGGCATTCCGACTGGACGGTGGAGGTCAGTTCCTGGAGGAAGCTGACGGCTTCTTCGTTGGCGTTGCCGCCGGATTCGTTGGCCACCCACTGGCCGGGTTCCCGGTCATAATCCCGGTAGAGCATGCTGGCCACGGCGTCCACCCGCAGGCCATCGATGTGGTAGCTACGCAACCAATGCAGCGCGGCGGCGATCAGGTAGTTGCGGACCTCCGGGCGGCGGAAGTTGAAGACATGGGTACCCCAGGTCTTGTGCTCCCCCTCCCGCTCATCCTCGTATTCGTAGCAGGCGCTGCCATCGAACCGGCGGAGGGCGAAGTCGTCTTTCGGGAAGTGCCCGGGGACGTAGTCGATGAGCACCCCGATGCCGTGGGCATGGCAGTGGTCGACAAACCAACGGAAATCGTCCGGCGTGCCGTGGCGGCAGTTGGGGGCGTATTGGCCGGTGACCTGGTAGCCCCAGGAACCCTCGTAGGGATGCTGGGCCACGGGCAGCAATTCCAGGTAATTGAAGCCGTGATCCAGGCAGTAACGCACCAGCTTCTGGCCCAGGACCCGGTAGTTCGGGCAGGGATGGGGTTCCTGGCCCCGCATCCAGCTGCCCAGGTGGACCTCGTAGATCGCCATCGGCTTCCGCATCAGGTCGGCGGCCTTGCGCCCGTCCATCCACGTCCCGTCCGTCCACACATGCTTGCTGGGGGCAGGCACCCGGCTGGCGGTGGCCGGGGGCAGTTCGGATTCCTGGGCGTAGGGATCGGCCTTGATCCGCAGGGCGCCTTCCTTGGTGCGGATCTCATACTTGTAGAGGGCGCCGATGTCGACCCCGGGGATGAACAGTTCCCAGACACCGTGGACCGCCCTGGGGCGCATGGGATGCACCGTGCCATCGAAGGCGTTCCACGCGCCCACCACACTGACCCGGGTGGCGGTGGGGGCCCACACGGAAAAGCGCACCCCGGGGGTGCCGTCCACGGTCATCGCCCGGGAACCCAGGACTTCCTCCAGGTTCCGGTGGTGGCCGGAACGGAAGACATCCAGGTCGAATTCCGCCAACTGGGGCCAGAAGGCGTAGACATCGGGCCGGGTCTCCTGCACCCCGCCCGCCCAGGTCACCGTCAAATCGTAGGCAAAACGCTGACTGCGTCCGGGCAACAGGGCCTCGAAGAACCCCGCATCGTCCCGGACCTTGAGGGGCACCGGAGCCGAACCGTCCCGGGGGACGAGGCTGACCGCCACGGCCCCCTTCATCCACACCCGGGCGAACAGGGCCGGCCCTTCGAAATGCAGCCCCAGGATCGCGAATGGATCGGCGACCTCTCCGTGGATGAGGGCGCGGACGAGGGTGGTTTCAAGGGGCATGGTACGTCCGTGGTTCAGGACTGGGGGCCGGTCACCGTTGGGTGCCGGTCTCCAGGATCTGGGTCAGCACATCGATATTGTCGAGGACGGCGGCGCAACCCCGGGCCACGCAGGTCAGGGGCTGGTCCGCCACGCGGACGGGAAGGCCGGTCTCCCGGCTGATGAGTTCCGCTAGGCCGCGAAGCTGGCTGGTGCCCCCGGCCATGACGATGCCCCGGTCGATGAGGTCGCTGGCCAGTTCCGGGGCGGTGCGCTCCAGCACCATCTTCACCGAGCTGACGATGCTGTTCACTTGGGGGCGGATGGCCTCGGCTACTTCTTGGGCGGTGATTTCGATCCCCGCGGGCATGCCGGTGCGCAGGTCCCGACCGCGGATGGTCATCCGCTCGATGTCCGCCGGGGCGATGGCGCAACCGATGGTGATCTTCACCTGTTCCGCGGTGTTTTCCCCGATGACGATGCCGTACTTGGTCTTCACGAACTTGCCGATGGCATTGTCGATCTCGTCGCCGGCGCAGCGGACGCTTTCCGAGGCGACGATCCCCGCCAGGGAGATCACCGCGACTTCGGTGGTGCCGCCGCCGATGTCGACGATCATCGAGCCCACCGGGTCCCCCACGGGCAGGCCGGCGCCGATGGCCGCCGCCATGGGTTCCTTGATCAGGTACACCTGACGGGCCCCGGCGTTCATCGCGCTGTTGGTGACCGCGCCCTTTTCCACTTCATTGATGCCGCTGGGCACCGCCACCACCAGCCGGGGGCGGAAGGGCCCCCGCCGGCCGCCGGCCTTGGCGATGAAGTAGCGGAGCATCGCCTCGGTGATTTCCAGGTCGGCGATCACCCCGTCCTTCATCGGCCGGATGACGTCGATGTTCCCCGGATTCTTGCCGATCATGATCTTGGCCTGGTCGCCCACGGCCTGGCCGTCCATCAGGACCTGCTTCGTACCCTTTTTTACCGCGACCACCGAGGGTTCAGAAATGACGACACCCCGGCCGCGGACAGCGACCAGGGTGTTGGCTGTGCCCAGGTCGATGCCCAGGTCGTGGCTCAGGACGGCCATCAATTGATCGAAGAGGCCCATGATTGATCGGCATCGTGGCCGAGGTGCCGGATGGGCAACCCTGGGCCTGACCGCCTTGACAGTGCTCCCCTGGACCGGGAAATGCCCATGGTCCGGGCACGGCGTGGTCCTCCGGTTGTTTTCTCCTTTCCTCCCGGTGGCCCAGACATGGCGACGCTCGCAGACGGTCTCGCCCTGGAGATGCACCGGTTCCACCTCCGCAAGGCTGGCTTCAAGGTTGATGGCCACGTCCTGACCTGCTTCAAGACGGAGCACAAGGAGTTCTACCTCCTCCTGGGCAATCCCCGGACGAGCCCGGCGGCAGCCCCTTCATTCCACCTCGCCTGCGGCATCGCCTTCCGGGGCCTGGCGCCCCGGTATCCCGACCGGGATTTCAAGAACACCCACGCCTGGACCCGCTCGGAATTCTTGAGTCCCAAGGCGCGCAGCGACTATGTCCTCACCGAGGGCAACCGCCTCGCCCTGATGGAAGACATGACCGCCGTCATCCTGGATATCTCCGCGTACTTCAGCCGCCGGCTGGAGGTCCTGCGGGATCTCTACCGCACCAAGCAGTACGACCGGAAATTCCTCGCGGATCCGGAGCTCCGTGATCTTCCCGGTCGGCACCTCCCGTCCCAGGATGGCACCCTGGACTGAGCCAGGGCGGCATCAGTGGAACGGACGCACCTCGACCCCCGCCCGGCAGGCGATGGCGGCCTTGCGGCCCCAGGCCAGGGCTTCTTCCACGTGTGCGGCTTCCACCACCCAAAACCCGCCCACGTGTTCCGCTGCCCCCAGGTACAGGCCCGGGGTCAGCACCACCTGCCCATTCGCCATGTGCAGTAGGGATCTCGCCGTCGTGGGCGGCTGCAGACCGCCGACGAAAATCCTGACACCCGCCGCCACCATCTCGTCGTTGACGGCGTCGATGTCCCGGCCCATGGCCGCATCCTCCGCCTGGGATGGATCATAACCGTCGGGTCGGTGGATGGCGATCAGGAAGCGTGGCATGGGCATCGGCTCCGGGGTGGCGGGGGCTTCCGGTTCATTTCCTGGGGGGCGGGGATGCCAAACAACTCGGCGGGGTTCCCGGTGCCAGCAACGTCACGCCCCTGGAAACGCCGGAATGTTCCGGCATCTCCAGGGGCGCGGCGATCAGCCATCCCAGGTCTGGGGATCAGATCTTCAACTGCCCGATCGCCGGCAGGGTGCCCACCAGCGGCTTGAGGTACGGCAGCACGATCTCGCTGACCACATCGTTGCCGGCGGCGTTGAGCCATTCCCGGGGCATGGGCTTGGTTTCCTTGGCGACGGTGGGCAGCGGGGTGATGAAGGTGGTCACGCCGTAGGCGCCGTCATTGCGTTTGAAGGCCACCGAGCCGGACTTCACGTCCGCCAGGGCGGCGGCGACGGCGGCGGAACCGGCCAAGCGGGCTTCACTGGCGTCGGTTTCGCTGATCACGCCGGGGAAGCAGCGCTGGAGGTAGCCGAACGTGTCGGCGCGGATCCGGTGCTTCTTTTCCGGCCAGGTCTTGGCGAGGTGCTTCTTGAGGACGTCCGAGAGGAAATCCCCCATGGCGCCGGTGCCCGAGAGCTGCTTGTTGCCGTGGCTGTCCACTTCGCCGGTGGTGACGATTTCCTGGCCATTGGGGCCGTGGATGCCTTCGCTGACGGCGACCACGCAGCGGCCCAGCTTGCGGTAGATGGCTTCCACGTCGGCGCAGAACGCGTCGAGGCTGAAATCCGCCTCGGGGCAGTAGATCAGGTGGGGGCCGTCCCCGGGGAACTGACGGGCGAGGACGCTGGCGGCGGTCAGCCAGCCGGCGTTGCGGCCCATGACGATGTTGATCTTGATCCCCGACAGGCTGCGGTTGTCCAGGTTGTCCCCCATGAAGGCCTGGGTGACGAACTTGGCGGCGCTGCCGTAGCCGGGACAGTGGTCGGTGACCCGAAGATCGTTGTCGATGGTCTTGGGGCAGTGGAAGCAGGTGAGGTCGTAGCCCTCGGCGTGGGCCAGCTCATTGATGATGTTGGTGGTTTCCGCCGTGTCATTACCGCCGATGTAGAAGAAGTAGCGGACGCCCAGCTCTTTGAAGCGGGCGAAGATTTTCTTGCCGTCTTCCGGGGTGGCCTTGTGGCGGACGCTCTTCAGGGCGGCGCTGGGGGTGCCGGCCACCAGCTCAAGATTGGCATCGGTTTCATTGGCGAAGTCGTGGAACTTGCCGTCCAGGATGCCCTGGATGCCGTGGATGGCGCCGAGGACCTTGGTGAAAACCTTGGGGTTCGCCCGGCAGGCTTTGACCACGCCGATGAGGGTCTGGTTGATGACTGCGGTGGGACCGCCGGATTGACCGATGACGACTGCGCCGGGGACTGGCATGGGGGCTCCTGGGATGGGCCGGGAGCATCTTGTCGATCAACGTCCTGCAATACCGGACCAAAAACCTCCAGATATCCCGCCGTCCCCCGCATGGATCCATGCGTCAATCAGAACTGGGTGCGCATCGTCTCTTTGTAGGCTTCCACCAACTTATTGCGGACTTCCACCGCGAGCTTCAGGGACAACTGGGCCTGGCTCTGGGCAAGCATAACCTGGTGGAGGTTGTCGGTTTCACCCTTCTGCACCGCATCCACCGCCACGTCGTACTGCTTCTGGCTGCTGTCCACCTGTTTGACGAAATCCCCCAGGACGTCCTGGAAGGTCTTGCCGTCGGCGTTCCGGGCCGGCTCGCCCCCGCCCACGCCCGGCGCCGTGGGGGCGCTCGGGGCGATGGGTTGGCTGCCGTACAGGCTGCGCAGGGGATCGAGGGGGGTGGCCATGGGGATCGGGAGGGTGTTGGGTGTAGTATCGGGTGGTCAGGGCACGACTGGAGTATATCTCAATCCTGGGCGATGCGGAGTGCATTTTCGTGCATCCGCAACAAACCCCGGGCGGCGTTGCCGTTGGCCTCGTAGGCCTTGCTGGCGGTGAGCAGATCCGTGAGTTCCAGGATCGGGCTGATTTCGGGGGTCATCACGTTGCCCTGGGCGTCGGCGTGGGGGTGGTTCGGATCGTAATGGGTCTCGTACTTGGCGCTTTTCACCACCGAGGCGTCGATCTGGCCGGTGGCCTGGCCGTGGGCGTCCAACATGGTGTCGAACAGCACCCGTTGCCGGGCGTAGGGCTTCCCGTCCGCCAGGCGGCGGGTGTCGTTGGCGTGGGCCAGGTTCTCGCTGGCGACGGTCATCCGCAGGCGTTCGGCGCTCATCGCCGAGGCGCTGGTGTCGACTCCAGAAAACAGGCCGCGCAGGCTCAGGGGATCGGGCATGGCTTACTCAACCTCCCGGGGCGGTGGAAATGGCGATGGTCAGGAGCTTCTTTTTGCCCTGGATCATCGCCAGATAGGTGTTGTACAGCGTGGAGTTTTCCGCCTGGTCCAGGACTTCCCGGTCCACACTCACGTCGTTTCCGTCGGGCTGTTCCGCGGTGTTCCGGGGCTCGAAAATCACTGGGTCGATCTCGTCCGCGGGCTTGCCGGCGACCAGGGCCTCACGGAAGGAATCCTCAAAGGCCACCCGTTTCGCGTGGTAGCCCGGGGTGTTCTGATTGGCGATGTTGGCGGCGTGGACCTTGGCCCGGAGCTGGGCCACATCCATCAACTTCGACAGGTTGGAAACCTGGACATCACCGTAGATCGGGGCTGGCATAGGAGACTTAACGCACAAAGCGTTCCAAAGGACCCCGGGTTCCTTTTCCCGTTCCGGGACCACGCTGGGCCCATGCAGATCCCGGTCCT
>CANIXE010000120.1 GCA_947470885.1 Planctomycetota bacterium | reverse complement strand
GCCAGGGCGGGGACCTGGCTGGCGGGCTCGGCGGTTTTGCGGGTGTTCGCCACGCCCCACGCTCCAGCCACCAGGGCGGCCCCCACCAGGGCGGGGATGATCAGGCCGGGCCAGCGCCGCCGGGGGGGCGGCAGGGGATCCAGGGGCATCTCCATTACCAGGTCGCTGCCGGCGACCTGGGGGGGCATCTCCTGGGCCCGGGCCCCCGGGGTGCGGCCGATGCGGAAGATCCGGGTCCGTAGTTCTTCTGCGCCGGCTTCACCGATCTGGGGCGTATCCAGATCCGGCAGGGCGGACGGGGCGAGGAAAACCTGGGTGGAATCGCCGTCGTCGGCCCCGGCAGTGCCGGCGCCGTCCCAGCCTTTGATGCCCTGGAAGCGGGTCAGGCGGTTCCAGCGCAGTTCGCTGATCCGGGCGCCAGTCAGGTCGGCGTTGCGCAGGTCGGCACCCAGCATGCTGGCGCCGTCGAGGATCGCATTCCGCAGGTCGGCACCCCGCAGGTCGGCCCCGGCAAAATTGACCCCCGTCAGGTTGGCATTGATGAAATTGACGTCCCGGCAGTCGGTTTGGCTGAAATTGGCCCGGCGCAGGTCGGTTTCGCTGAGGTCGGCTCCGTGGAGGTCACTGCGGTCCAGCACCGCATCCCGGAGGTCCGCCCCCTGGAACATCCGCCCAGGGAGGGTCATCGTGCTCAGGTCGATGCCCACCAGGTTGGCCTCGCGGAAGCCGACGCCCCGGGCATCCGCCTGGAGGAACAGGTCCCGGACGTAGCTGGCCCGCTTGCTGACTTGGGGGTTGTGCCACAGGCACAGGCCGGTCTCCCCCACTGGTGGGTGGGGGCAGGGCTGCCGGGGATCGATGCCGATGTGGGTGCAGGTCATGGCGTCCTTCCGTGAACGCCCGCAGCGTGCCAAATCCCCCCGTCAGTGGTGGGGGGCGTGGGCACCCTTGGGCTCGGGATCCAGGGCGTGGGCGGGTTGGGCGGCGGGATGCACCGGGGCTGGTTCGCCGTGGGCAGCGGGTTCATTGTGGGATTTGGTCGCTGGTTCGCCGTGGGCGGCGGGCGCGGCATGGGGATCCGCAGCGGGCTTTTCGCCGTGGGCGGCGGGCGCGGCATGGGGATCCGCAGCGGGCTTTTCGCCGTGGGTGGCGGGTGCAGCGTGGGGATCTGCTGCGGGCTTTTCCCCGTGGGCGGCGGGTGCGGCGTGGGGATCTGCTGCGGTTTTTTCGCCGTGGGCAGCACCCTCGGCCGCCGGTGCCGGCTCGGCGGCGCCTTCGGCGGGTGCGGCTTCGGTGACCGCCGAGGCGCTGGATAGGCGCAGGGCCCGGCGGCGCAGCTCGTGGATCTTCTGGCTGTCCGGGCGCATCTGATAGTAGGCCGTGGCGTGGGCGATGGCCTTGGCCGGTTCGCTCAGGTGCTCGGCATAGATCACCGCCAGCAGGTAGTGGCTTTCCAAGTCGACGGGATTGTTTCGGTCGTCGTTGGCGCCCTCCACCTCCCGTTCGAGGAATTCCACGGCCTTGGCGTATTCTCCCAGGGCATAGTAGTACGCCCCCAGCAGACCGTTGGCAGCGGGGAAATTGGCCTGGTCGGCGAGGATCTTTTTCAGGTCCTCCCGCATCGCGACTTTTTGCGGCGGCTGGATCCGGTTGTAGTACAGGGCCCGCTGCCACAGGGCCTGGTTGGCCATCTTGGCGTGGACGCCGGTGGCGACCTTCAGGGCCGTGGCATACGATTCCGTAGGGGTGCCGGTGCCGGTGATTTCCTGGCATTGGGCCAGGTTCAGCCAGGCATCCGGTCGGTCGGGGTCCAGCTCGGTGGCCTGCTGCAGGTGGGCCTGGGCCTTTTCCACGGCACCGGACTGTTCAGAGAACTTCGCCAGGTACAGGGTGCCCAGGTTGTAGTGGGCCTGGTAGGAGCGGTTGTTGAGGGCCAGGGCTTCCTGGTAGGCCCGCAGGGAGGCGGGGAACTGCTGGAGTTTTTCCCGGGCGGAACCCACGTTGGTCCAGTATTGGGCGGCATCCACCGGGGCGCTGACCGCCAGGCGGGCGGCTTCTTGGAATCGGTCCGCGGCACCCTGCCAGTTCCCGGCCAGCCACTCCAGGTAGCCCAGGTTGCAGAGCACATCCGGCTGGTCCGGGCTGATCTTGAGGGATTCCTCATACCATTCCCGGGCCTGCTTCACCTGGCCCAGCTGCTGGTAGGCCAGACCCAGGTTGTACTTGGCAGTCAGGTAGCTTTTGTCGACCTTTAGGGCGCTGCGGTAGTGCTGGATGGCGGTTTCATAGCGGCCCTGGCCCAGCTCCATGTTGCCCAAGGTGGTCAATTGGGCGGCACTGCCGTTTTCCAGGGGGGCCAGTTCGACCCCGGGCAACCCCAGCGACAACAATAGGGTCGATGCTAGGGCGAGGGCGCGACAGCGGGGGAAGCGGCCCATGGGGCCCCCGGTCAGGCCCGGTTGCCGGGGGACTTGCGGCCACCAAGGATCAGGTCGGCCAGCTCTTCCGGCTCAGCGGAATAGCTGCCATCGGAAATTCGGGCGCGGAGTTCTTCTACCTTGTGTAGCTGGGTCGGATTGGCGGTCTTTAGGACCTGGACATAACGGCCGATGGTTGCGGCATCGCTGAAGGAGGCCCGGTCCGTGGATTCCGCCGAAGCAGGGCGACCGCCCACGGCGGTGCCCCCGGCGGGCGTACGCTGTGCTTCTGCCATGCGTTTCCGGACGAGGGTGTCGACCGGTCGGAGTTCGTGCGGGATGTCCATGGCTGCCTCCGGGGATGTTCCGGGTCAATCCGGTTCAGTCCGGTCACCTGACAGTAACGGCAGGTCGGGTTAGGACTTGAGGGGAAACTTGGCTAGTCCCAGGTATTCCCCTGTAACCGGCTGTCAAATCAAGCCTTGACGAACTTGATCACTTCCACGGGGCAACCTTCGGCGGCTTCCTGGATCTGATCAGCCAAATCGCGGCCAAAGCTGCCGGCCAGGGGCGACTGGGAAGCCAGGTTGGCGTCGAACACGCCGTCAGTCCGCACCTCGGCGCGGATCAGGCAAGTGTCCTCGGTGACGGCGAACACTTCGGGGCAGGTGGTTTCACAGGCATTGCAGACGATGCAGCCTTCTTCGATCCAGACTTTGGTAATGGCCATGACAGTTCTCCTCTAGAAGGGCGGTGGGATATACGCGGGATGGGGACCGGGGGCAAGGTAGGAGGTCGAGCGAAAAAACGGGCATTCATTCCCCGGTGGGGGGGTATGTGGGGAATACGGGGAAGTTTTGGAGGGTCTGCGAGGTTCATGGCGTGATAGAGGGGAAAGGGGCGGAGGGATATGCCGGTGCAGGTGGTGTGGAGAGTGCCAGGTAGATCGGCTCCAGTCCCTCCCTGGCCATGATCGTTGCGCCGGATAAGCCCTCCCGGGCACCATGGTTGTTTCCTTTCGTCATCCGTTGCCGCTAGTCTTCGCGGTCGTTGTTTGCGTGTTCGCCATCCAGGTGGCTCTGATCGGGACCATGGTGGTCAACGCCAGGTCGGAGATGGATGGGGCGCTCCGGGCCAATGCCCTGGGTGGTGGCCAGGCCGCCGCCGCCGTTATGGCGGACGCCCTGCGAAATGGTCTAGCCTCGGACCACATCCAATCGTTGATGGTGCGCCTGCGGGATGCCAACCGCTACGCCAGTGCCGTCCTCAGTGAAGTGGATGGGCGGATTCTGGCTGATGGCGCAGGTGAACCAGGCGGTCGGCTATCGCCCTTGGCGGCGGATCCCACGGCCTTGACCGCCGCTCTCCGCGGGCCTGTGGTCCAGGAACTGGATCAGGCGGGAAATCCCATTCGGCGTCTGTACCTGCCGGTGGTCCGGCCTGGCCATGATTCTGCCATCCTGGTCATTGATCAGGTGGATCTGCTCCCCGCCCTGCGGGAGGCCCAGCGTCTGCCCGTGACCTTGTTCCTGGCGGCGGCCACCCTGGCGACCGGCCTGGTGGTTCTGGCGGTGGTATTGGCCCTGCGCGCGTGGCGACGTAGCACCCGGGCGGCGGAGCGTTCCTCCAGTTTGGCCGCCGCTGGAGCGGTGGCTGCGGGTGTCGCCCACGAGGTGCGCAATCCCCTGGGCACGGCCCTGGCCACGGCGGAGCTTCTGGCCCGACGGCAATTCCGGGATGCCGAGGATCGGGAATTGTTGACGGGCCTGATTGACGAAATCGGTCGGGCAGATGCCCAGCTTACGGCCTTTCTTGATGTGGTCCGGGAAACACCACTCCGTTTCGTGCCGGTCGATCTCGCCGATATCGTCCGCTCTGTAGTTGGGCTTTCCCGAGTTCGGGCCCAGCAGGCGCAGATGGATCTGGTGCCGGTGTGCGCCGAACCGATTCCCACCATGGGCGATCCGGGCCGACTTCGCCAAGCCTTGCTGAACCTGGTTCTGAATGCCATCGAAGCCGGACCCGGCGGCAGCCTGGTGGAAATCCACGCTCTGATTGAGGCCGGTCGGCCAGTCCTGGCCGTCCGGGATCGGGGTCCTGGCATTGCCAAGGCGGTCCTGGCGGCCGATCCCGAGGGATTCACCACCACCAAGCCCGGCGGCACCGGTCTGGGCCTGCGCCTGGCCCGGCGGACTGCCGAGCGCCACGGTGGAACCTTGCAGCTCCGGACCCGCCCGGAGGGTGGCACCGAAGCCCGCCTGGTCCTCGGCATCCCGGAGCCTCCATGCGCATCCTGATCGTCGATGATGAAGCCCGCTTCGCCGCGGTGCTCGGCAAAAGCCTGGCCTTGGCCGGGCAGGATACCTGTCGGATCGCCGCCTCCGCCGAGGCCGCCATCGTCGAGCTCGACCAGGAACCAGCGGACCTCGTCCTCACCGACCTGCGCCTGCCGGGATCGTCGGGCCTGGACCTGTTGGCGATGGTGGTGCGCCGCTGGCCCACCACCCCGGTGATCCTGATGACCGCCTTCGCCGATGTGGAAACCGCCAAGGCGGCCTTGAAACGGGGAGCCCTGGATTATCTGGTGAAGCCGTTCCCCTACGCCGATCTGGCAGCCCTGGTGGAGCAGGCCCGGGCTCGACCGGATGCCCGCCGGGATGATCAAGGCATTCCCCGCTTGGCGGGCCTGGTGGGCGGTTCACCGGCGATGCGCAAGGTTTTTGCTGAGCTGAGCCGGGCGGCGGCCAGCGAGGCGTCGGTGCTGTTGCTTGGGGAAAGCGGCACCGGCAAGGAGGTGGCCGCCCGGGCCGTCCACACCCTGTCCCCCCGGCATTCGGAGCCCTTCATCGAAGTCCACACGGCGGCTCTGCCGGAAGGCCTGGTGGAAAGCGAACTGTTCGGTCATGAGCGGGGCTCCTTCACCGGGGCCGATTCCCGGAAGCACGGTCTCGTGGAGGCCGCCGACGGTGGCACGCTGTTCCTGGATGAGATTGGTGACATGCCCGCCGCGGCCCAGGCGAAGCTCCTGCGCTTCCTCCAGGAACGGCGGTTCTTCCGGGTTGGCGGGATCGCTCCAGTGACGGTGGACGTGCGGGTGGTCGCCGCCACCAATCGGGATCTGCCCGCCCTGGTCCGGGCGGGAAAATTCCGCGAAGATCTGTTCTACCGCCTGGATGTGATGAGCATCGTCCTCCCCCGCCTGGCGGATCGGACCGGGGACATCGCCGTCTTGACCCGGTTTTTCCTGGCCCAGCAGGGAGGCCGGACCATCACCCCGGAGGCCCAATCCCGGCTTGGGGTGTGGAATTGGCCGGGGAACGTCCGGGAACTGGCCAATGTCCTGGAACGGGCGGGAATTCTTGCCGGAAGTGGAACCATCGGTGAGGAGCACCTGCCTGACCGACTGCGCGCCCACCCGTCGGAATCGGTTGTCGGCGATCCCACCCTGCCCCACCTGGAAGATGGCGAACGCCAGTTGGTGCGCTCGGCCCTGGCCCAGGCGGCGGGCAACAAGACCCGGGCCGCCGAATTGCTGGGCATCACCCGGCGCCGGCTGTATTCCCGGCTGCGGGCCCTGGGCCTGGACGACGGCGAGCTGTCGTCCGACGTCTGACGTCCCATCTGGTACAGTGACCCTGTACCAGATGGGACGTGAACCAGCCAAATCCACCGTTCATCCTACGGAAAAAAACAGGGAATTATCACGAAAATAGCGCATCTGTTGGTTGGCATGTGTTGTGCTCTTGGATGGGCATGACCAACCAACCACCCCATTGGGTACAGCCCTTGCGCGTGATCATCATGCTGCTCGGCCTCACGCTTCTTGGTACCGCCGCCGAACCCCTTGGTCCCCAACCGAAAATTCCGCAGCAGCCCGCCGGGCCACCGGTGGTGGTCATCCCCGAAGTCCCGAATGTCCAGCTCCCCCGGCTCGCCGTCCTGCCCAACGAGGTGCGGGACCGGCTCCGGGACCAAGCCGATGCCGTCACCCGCAAGGCCCTGCTCGCTGCGGCCCAGCAGTCGAACCAATCCGGGTCGAACGTGCGCTCGGTGCCACCACCCATCCCGGGTCCGGTCATCCCCGAATCCGGAGTGGGGGTGGGCAGCTCCTCCCACAATCCGCCCCCCGCAACCGGGCAAAGTGCCGCCAACAACCCGTGAAAGTGACCTCAACCATGCATCTCCCCACTCCCGTTCTTTTCCTCTGCCTCGTTTTCATTACGGCAGGACTCGTCGGTTGTTCGAATTCCGGATCTGACGATTCCGCCCCAACCCCGGCTCCGGTGGCCCTCACCTATGACCTTCGGGTGAGCGATGTCGGCACCCGGAACTTTAGCGAAGAGGCCCAAGAATTTGAGCGATTCACTCCCATCCTGGCGGATGTGGTGGTGAAGAATCAGAGCTCCCAGTCTGTGACCTTCTCTGGGTTGTCCCTACGCATCACCGATGTCTTCGGCCAGGACGTCACCCCCCACCTGCTGCGAATCGCCAGCCCCCAGGATTCGGGTGCATCGCAAAACACGATGATCTATGAGCCTCCGGTGATCATCCCATCCGGCGGCAGCTATCAGTGGAGCGATGTCTGG
>CANIXE010000119.1 GCA_947470885.1 Planctomycetota bacterium | reverse complement strand
CTGCTGGTCAATGGCAGCAGCGGCATCGCCGTGGGCATGGCCACCAATATCCCGCCCCACAACCTGCGGGAAGTCGGCCACGCCCTGATTCACCTGATCCGCAATCCCCAGGCCACCGTCCCTGATCTGATGCAGTTCATCAAGGCCCCGGACTTTCCCACCGGCGCGTTCATCTGCGGCACCCTGGGCGTGCGCGAGGCCTATGAAACCGGCCGGGGTCGGGTGGTGATGCGGGCCCGCCATCAGATTGAGGAAATCGACGGCAAGACCGCCCTGGTGTTCACTGAAATCCCCTACGCCATCAAGCTGCCGACGATCATGGAGTCCATCAGCCAAGCGGCGGATGACGAACGGATCACCGGCCTGTCGGAAGTCTACGGCGGCACCGTGGGCAATGGCGTGCGTTTGGTCTGCAAGCTGAAGAAGGGCGAGGATCCGGAATTGATCCTCAACCAGCTGTGGGAGCACACCAACCTCCAGTACAACTTCTCCATCAACATGATCGCCCTGGATGGCGGTCGGCCCCGCACAGTTGGCCTGCGCCGGCTGTGCACCGCCTGGCTGGACCACCGGCAGGAGATCATCATTCGTCGGACCCGCTTCCTGCTGGCCCGGGATGAGGCCCGCCTGCACATCGTCGAAGGCCTGCTCAAAGCCATCGATCTGATCGACCTGATCATCGCCCTGATCCGCGCCGCCCCCAGCGTCGAAGCCGCCCGGGACGGGCTGATGAGCCGCTGGCAGTTCAGCGAACGCCAGGCCCAGGCGATCCTGGACATGCAGCTCCGCCGCCTGACCGGCCTGGAGCGGGACAAGTTGACCAGCGAACAGGATGCCCTGTTGGCCAGCATCGCCGACTTGAAGGACATCCTGGTCCGCCGGGAGCGCCGGGACGGCATGATCATCACCGACCTGGAAGAGGTGATGCAGCGCTACGGTGACGACCGGCGCAGCGAGATCGTCGCCGCCGCCGGCGATTTCGTCGCCGAGGACCTGATCCCCGATGATCCGTGCGTGGTTACCGTCACCGCCAGCGGCTACATCAAGCGGATGCCGGTGGAAACGTTCCGCCTGCAACGGCGGGGCGGCAAGGGCGTCACCGGCAGCGACCTGAAAGACGATACCGACCACGTCGCCCAGCTGTTTAGCGCCACCAACCATCAATACCTGCTGTGCTTCACCAACCACGGCCAGGTCCACTGGTTGAAAGTCTGGCGCATTCCCGAGGGCTCCCGCACCAGCCGGGGCAAGCACCTGGCGAATGTCCTGGAACTGGACAAGGACGAGACGATTACCGCCACCATCCCGATCCGGGAATTCCGGGGCGACCAGTTCCTGCTCATGGCCACCGCCAAGGGCCAGATCAAGAAGACCGAGCTGGCGGCCTACGGAAATCCGCGCAATGGCGGTATCAAGGGCATCAAGCTGGATGAAAGCGACGTTTTGGTGGGGGTCATCGTCACCAATGGCAACGACCAGATCCTCATTGCCAGCGATGAAGGCCAGGCCGTGCGTTGCGAAGAGACCGACGTCCGGGCCACGGGTCGGGCCACCGGCGGCGTTGGTGGCATCGACTTGGCCGAAGGCGCCAAGGTGGTCAGCCTCCTTCGTCTGGATCCGGGCACCGAGGTCCTCACCGTCTGTGCCAAGGGCTACGGCAAACGGACCCCGTTCGAGGACTACCGCCTGACCCGCAGGGGCGGCAAGGGGGTCATCAACATCGATACCGGCCCGCGCAATGGTCCAGTGGTCACCAGCATGGCCGTCCGCCCCGGGGACGAACTGGTGCTGATGAGCCGCCAAGGCCAGGTCGTGCGCACCGCGGTGGACAGCATCCGCTCGGTGGCCCGGGCCAGCCTGGGGGTCACCATCATCAACCTGGAGGACGGCGACGCCCTCACCAGCGTGGCCCTCTGCCCCCGTGAATCAGGGCCCACTTCTGGTGAGCTGCCCGCCCTGGGTGATCTGCCCGCGGGCCCCACGGATCCGGCTCCCAAGGATACCTGATGTCCGATCTGTCCGCCCTGGTGGGTCACCTCCGGGGGCTCCACGGCCGGTGGATCCAGGCGGCGGCCAAGCTGGAGGATCCGGCCCTGATGGGCACTCCGGCCTGGCAGGAGGTCCTCCGTGAGCACGCCCGCCTGGGGCGGGTGGCGGAGCCCTTCGCCACCTGGCTGGACCTGGAACGTCAGGCCCTGGCTACGGGAGAACTCCTGGCGGATCCGGACCTGAAGGCCGAGGCACTGGCTGAACTGGTCACCTGCCGGGAACACCAGGAACGCCTGCTGGAGGACATTGCCGGTCTGCTGGCCACCAGCGATCCCGCGGCCAACCGCAACGCCATTCTGGAAATCCGCGCCGGCACCGGCGGCGACGAGGCCAGTCTGTTCGCTGGGGACCTGGCCCGAATGTATACCATGTGGTGCGGGGCCCGGGGCTTGAAGCTGACTCCCATGACCGTGGCCGAGGGGGAAAAGGGGGGCTTCAAGGAGGTCACTTTCCACGTGTCTGGACGCACCGCCGATGGCCTAGGGGCGTTCGCTCTGCTCCGCTTTGAATCCGGCGGCCACCGGGTCCAACGAGTGCCTGAAACCGAATCCCAGGGTCGGATCCACACCAGCGCCGCCACCGTGGCGGTGATGCCCGAGGCCGAAGAGGCCGACGTGGTGATCCGCCCCGATGATCTGGAGATCTCCAGCCTCCGGGCCGGCGGGGCTGGCGGCCAGCACGTCAACAAGACCGAATCCGCCATCCGCATCCTCCACAAGCCCTCTGGCTTGATGGTGGTATGTAGCGAAGAGCGGAACCAGGGGGCGAACAAGACCCGGGCGATGACTTGGATCCGCTCCCGCTTGTACGAGGCGGAACGGGAACGCCTGGCCCGGGAGCGGGCGTTGTTCCGTAAGGAGCAGGTGGGCAGCGGTGACCGTTCTGATCGGATTCGTACCTACAATTTCCCCCAGAACCGGATCACCGATCACCGGATCAATTATACCGGCTATAGTCTAGACCGTTATGTCAACGGAGCCGGGGACGAGTTGTACCAGGCGATGGTGGCCGATGAAAAGGCGCGTTTTCTGGCGACCTGGGATGGAACGCTCTAAACCAACAGGGCCTTAGTCCGAAAAACGGGCAGGGGCTTCCCTTCCGAGAGCGAACGCGGACCTTGTGTCATGGCCTTGGTTGATCCCCTCATCGGTTGGAGCACGGAAACCCTGCGCTTCGAGCGGCTCTTGGGCAAGGGGGGAATGGGTTCAGTCTATCAGGGCGTGCAGATCCAGATGAACCGGAAGGTGGCGATCAAAGTCATTGCCCCCCATCTGTTCGAGGATCCCAGCTACCGCGAACGCTTTATTCGCGAGGCCCAGACCCTCGGCCGGCTGGTCCATGCCAACATCATCGGCGCCCATGATTTCGGTCCGGTCCCTGGTCCGGATGGCAAAGAATTGTTCGTGATGGTCCTGGAATTCGTCAATGGCTGGAACCTGGGAACGCTGTTGAAGGAGAAGCGTCTGACGGTGCGCCAGGTGCTGAATCTCCACGCCCAGGCCGCCGATGGTCTGGCCCTGGCCCACAGCCAGGGGGTCATCCACCGGGACATCAAGCCCGACAACTTGATGGTCACCCGGAAGGGGGTCTGCAAACTTGCGGATTTCGGCCTGGCCCGGGCGGTAGATTGCATTCAGGTGACCACCACAGGGGCGATCATCGGTAGTCCGGCCTACATGTCCCCGGAGGCTTGCCGAGGGGATCCGCCCTCCACCGCGAGCGACGTCTATTCCCTGGGATGCTCCCTGTTCCAGTCCTTGACGGATAGCGTGCCCTATCCCGGTACCCAGAGTCTGGCGGTACTCCAGGCCCATATCACCCTGCCGGTGCCCTCCTTGCTGCACCATCGGCCGGATCTGCCCAGGTTGGAAATCGTGCTGCAAAAAGTGTTGGCCAAGCGACCCCAGGACCGACCCATTGCGGCAGAATTGGTGAAGATCCTTCAGGCCGAAGCGGCCCAGGTGGACGAAAATCTCGTGGCCGGGCGGATTCGGGCCCATTCCCAACGGGGCCGATCATCGGCTGCTCAGACGGAATTGACCCACGGTGTCTCGGTGCGTCCTGCCCCCAGAACGTGGCCCTGGCTGGTTGGGGGGATCCTGGCGGGGGGCCTGGCATTGGCTGGTGGATTGTATGTTATGCGCCATGGGTCGACCAAGCCCGAGGTGGAACCTGCTCCGGCACGTGGGCTTCCGTCCATCAAAAACACGGGCACTGACGGCGCGGCTAAACCGCGGGAGCACAGCGAAAAATTTCCAGAAAAACCTGGGGGCAATTCCACTGATAACCCAGTGCATCGACTGCTGGCCCAGGCGGAGGCAAAGCTGGCTGGTGGTAGCGAACCGTTGATGCGCCGGGTGATCGAGGCCCAGGCGATCCTGGACACGATTCCCACGGTCACCTCCGGGGCACTAACTTCGGAGGACAACCTTCACTTGGCCGAACTCCGCCGGCGGATCGAGAACTTCAAGAAAAATCTGGAACAGCGGAAACCGCAAATACTGGACCGTTTGCGCAATTCCGAACGCCCGTCAGTACAATCCGGGGATAATGACCGAAGCAAAGAGATGCCTTCAAGTTCCAGCCGCTGACCGGGGAGGTGGTACGTAGCCCTGCCAACGATTGGTGGCCAGTCGGGCATGGCTGAGCACCATGGCCGCCGCATTGGCCAGGTTGTAGGAGCGGATCTTGCCCAAGATCGGAATATGGAGGCATCGTTCAGGCCAACGTTCATGCCATTCCCCGGGAATGCCCCGCACCTCATTGCCGAGGATGATTACATCCGCTTCAAGATAAGGGGCGTCAGCGAACAGAAGGGCTCCGTGTTTGGTCACTAGCCAGGGCTGACGATCCCCCAACCAGGCTAGGAAGGAATCTGGATCCGGATGAAGCGTCCAGGTCAGATGGGGCCAATAGTCCAGCCCGGCTCGACGGAGGGCCTTGTCCGACATATCAAAGGCGATGGGGCCGATGAGGTGGAGATGGCAGTCCATGCCCACGCACAACCGACCGATGTTGCCGGTGTTGGGGGGAACTTGGGGTTGGTAGAGGGCGAGGTGCATCGGGTGGGGAAGTATAGGCCATGGACCAGGGATTCCATGGCACGTCCCGCGCAAAGGATCACCCCAAGGGGATTCCATGGGTCGAAGTCTCCAATTTGGTGCGGTATTGCTGGTCATGGGCGTGGCATTTGCCAACGCCCAGGATCGGGATCCATTGTCTGTGGAAGCTGTCGCCCAAGGTCCATGGGTCCAACTCCTCCCCGATGACGGGGTGAGGATCGGTGCTCTGCTGGTGCCTCCGGTGGATCAAGCGGAACTCGCGGCTCTGCATGTCACGGTGGCAGGGTTCACCCAGCCGGCCACGGTGGCTTGCCATCTGGCACGGCGGGCGGCCGAACGTCAATCCGCCTTGGTAGCGGCCTGGTGGACCATCCAAGGTCGGGAACGGCGGGCCGGCCAGGTCATGATCGGTGATCATCCCATGGGTCGGATCCCGGCAAAGCTGGGGCGAGATGCTCCAGCCCGGGTGGTGGTGATTGGTCCCAGGAACTACCCGGACCGGGAACAATTACAGGATCTGGGCAAGCTGCTTGGCGGCCCGGTGGATATGGTCCTGGGTTTGGGCCGGGGCATCGAGCGCCGCCTCGGTCTTGGAGGGTGGGAAACAGATATTCCCTTGGCGATCCTCGCCCCTGCACCAGCTGGGGACAGTCCCGCCGCGGCGATTCTCGGGCCGGAAGTGGCTACCTGGGGCTCGGGTTTCGATGTGGGAGCCCTGGGATTGGTCCTTGGAAGAGATGCTAATGCTCTAGCTCTGGCAGTGGGGCATTCGGATGCCGCCTGGCAGGTCCCGGTCTTGCCCGAGGCTCCATGGGACCCAGGTCTGCTGGCACCACTGGAGCAAGGCGACATCAAGCGCATCCATCCCTGGATCGGTGTGGCCGCACCTCTTCGTCTTCCCCTGATCCTGGCGGGGGGGAGTTCATCGGGACTGCTCAGTGAACCACTTCGTCTTAACCCCAAGGGTCACCTGATCATCGATCCTGGAGGTACGCGCTACCTTCTGGCAACCCCCGCCGGAGATGGGGTGCGATCCTTAGTGTCGCAAGTCGCCTTGGGTCTGGATGCCCCGGGCATTCTCGGTTTGCTGGTCACCGCCGAGGCAATGGATGCGATCTTTCTGTCTCAGGGTCAGGATCAGCCCCTGCGATTGCATTGGCAGCGCCCGGTTGGTTCCCGGGATGAGGTGGATGAATCCGGAAGCGGTTGGGGAAGAGGCTCGGGGGCCATCCTTGCCAAGGCCTTCCGGGAAGCCCGGGCGGCGGATCCTCCCACGGATGGCCCTCTGGATTCCCTGCTTTTGTTGCCCCGTAGTGTATTGGCCCTGGGGGAATGGGATACTCTGGAAGCCCTGGCCCTGGCCAGACCAGAGGGTCGTGCGGTCACCGCCGGAGAGCTGCGTCTGGCGGAACGTCTGGTAGCGGATCCCTGGTTCTTGGGGGATCAGGCGGGTTTGATCCGTCGACTGCCACCAGCGCTCCAGCGAACAGCGATACTTCGCTGGTTGGGTTCTGAAGAAAAGGAAATGCAGATTTGGAGCACTCTGGCCGCCCGCTGTCCCGACGATCATCTCCTCCGGGCGATCATCGCCGCGGTGGAAGCTGACCCAGAGGCTAGAATGCTGGATATCCTGGTTCAACGCCTAGTGGCCCAGAGCCAAGGGGCCATGACCGTAGATCCGGATCCTTTGCTGCAAAGCCGGCTCACCGGAGTGGTTTTCACTTCCCCATTGCTCAGTCCTACACCCCTGCGCGCCCTGGCCCGGGATCTGGAAGGGAAATTGAGTGAGTTGGGCATGCAACCGGTACGACGCTTCCTGGAGCGACAAGGACGGTTTCGGCCGGTGGTTGACCGGAAATGACTTTACCTTTTTAAGGTGTCGAGGGTAAGATTTGCTAAAGTCTTGCCCCGAG
>CANIXE010000118.1 GCA_947470885.1 Planctomycetota bacterium | reverse complement strand
TCCACGTCCATTAGCGGAACACCACGCCAGGTGTTGGCATCACGCCCGCCGAAGGACTTACAACGCCACGCCTTCCTTGCGGGCGATCTCCGCCACATCCTTGTCGCCCCGGCCGGACACATTGACGATGATGATCCCGTCCTTGGGTACGGTGGCGGTGATCCGGTCCAACGCGCCGATGGCGTGGGCGCTTTCCAGGGCGGGGATAATGCCTTCGGTCTCGGCCAGCAGGTGGACGCCCCGGAGGGCCTCATCGTCGGAACAACGCAGGTATTCCGCCCGGCCCTGGTCCCGCAGCCAGGCGTGCTCGGGGCCGATGCTGGCGTAGTCCAGGCCGGCGCTGACGGAATGGGTGCCCACGACCTGACCGTCCCCGTCCTGAAGGACGTAACTAGCCATGCCCTGGAACACCCCGTAGGTGCCGCCATCAAAGCGGGCGGCGTGTTCCCCCAGCAACTTGCCGATGCCGCCGGCTTCCACGCCAATGAAGCGCACGCTGGTGTCGGGGATGAACGGGTGGAACAAACCGATGGAATTGGAGCCGCCGCCGACGCAGGCCACCAGGGCATCCGGCAGCCGGCCTTCCTTCTCCAGGATCTGGGCCCGGGCTTCCCGGCCGATGATGCTCTGGAAATCCCGGACCATCATCGGGTAGGGATGGGGCCCCAGGGCCGAGCCGATGATGTAGTGGGTGTCGTTGACGTTGGTGACCCAATCCCGCAGGGCCTCGTTCACCGCGTCTTTGAGGGTCTTGGTGCCGCTTTCAACGCCGATGACTTCCGTGCCCAGCAGGCGCATGCGGAAGACGTTGGGCGCCTGCCGGCGCATGTCTTCCACACCCATGTAGACGCGGCACTTCAATTCCAGGAGGGCGCATGCCGTGGCGGTGGCCACCCCGTGCTGGCCGGCGCCGGTTTCGGCAATGATCCGCTTTTTGCCGATGCGCTTCGCCAGCAGGGCCTGGCCGATGGCATTGTTGATTTTGTGGGCCCCGGTGTGGCAGAGGTCCTCCCGCTTCAGCCAGATTCGCCGGCCGTACTTGGCAGACAGACGGCCAGCGAAGGTCAACTGGGTCGGCCGGCCGACGAATTCCCGAAGCAGGCGCAGCAATTCCGTCTGGAATACCGGATCGGCCTTGGCTTCGCCGTAGATCCGGGTGACCTCGTCCAGGGCGGGAATCAAGGTTTCCGGGACATAACGGCCGCCGTAGAGGCCGAAGCGGCCCTTCTCATCGGGTAACGTTTGCGGTTTCACAGGGCGACTCCCAGGGCTTTGATGCGGGCTTCGGTCTTGTCCACCCGTTCCCAGGCACTGGCCACCACCGGATCTTCGGCGGCGCTGACGTGGGCGTCGGCATAGCCGGGGATGATCCGGGAGCCCCGGGCGTCGTCCCGGGTTTTGCTGTCGGCCACCAGACGGGCGTTGTCCCGCTCGCTGGCCACCAGCAGGCGCAGGCGGGCGTGGAGGTCCAGGCCCGGCAGCAGTTCTTCCGCCAGTTCGTGGGCGATTTCGGCGCTGCCGGGAATCTCCAGCTGACCCTCGGCCTCATTCAGCAGCAAGCGCAAGGCATAACGGGTGAGGGCCCGGTCGTAGCGGGCGATGCCCTCAATCCGCCGTTCCTCCCGCAGGACGTTGCGGCCCAGGCCGGGGATGTCGGCTTCCAGGTACACCGGCTTGACCACCGCCACGTTCTTCAGCGCATCCCGGGCGGATTTCACCAGACGCATGATCTGGGGCCGCAGCACCTTGTAGTCGATGGGATTGCGCTTCGCGCGATCCCGCTTGGCGAACTTCAATTCGGTGCGCACCAGGCCGTAGGCGTTGTCCGCCAGGGCCCAGCCGGGGATAATCTCGTTATAGGCCCGGGGCACAGCGGCTTCATCAATCGGCGTCACCGGCACAGCAATGAGGCTAAACGGGAAGCTGACTTTTTGCGGCAGGGTGGAGATGCCCATGCTCAGCACCGAATAGGGTGCCTCGCTGAAATCCGAGGGGAGGCGGATGGCGCATCCCAGGCCGTAGAACACCCCTTCGCCGGGCCAGATTTCCTGGTCCGGGGCCCGGCCGGTGTGGTTGCTGCCCACCATCGCCCCGTAGGCGATGTTGCCCTTGCCCTCGGGCCAGAACGCGGCGATGAGCAAAGACTGGTGGTGGAAGCCGACGAACGGGCCCACCAGACTGGCGGTGACCTCGCCTTTTTCGATGTGGGTGTTGGGGCCGATGATCGACGTCTCCACCGCCGCGTGGACATCCACCGAGCTGTGTTCCAGCAGGGCGCTGTTGCGGACGATGCCGCCACCGCTGACGGTGACGCCCCACTGGACCACGGAACCCCGAACGGCAGCGCCGCCGTCGATGCGCACGGGTTCCTCGTCGGACGAGCGCAGGACCACGTCGGCGACTTCGTGGGCGTGCTCGATCACCGCCCCGGCGCCGATGTAGGCATCGTGGAGGCGTTCGGTGTGGAGGACCCGGGCCTTGCGCCGGACCCAACACACCGGGCTTTTCACCGCGGCGACGTATTTTTCCACAGCGGTGCGAACCGCGGCCTGGCCGGCGGCGTCCGCCCGTTCCCGGGCGATGACCGCGGCGGCTTCCACGGTGATTTCCGCCCACAGGGGCACTTCCCGGCCGCCGGTTTCAATGGCGATGGGCAGCAGTCGGCCGCAGCCGAACACCGCTGCGCCCGAGCAGACGAACGAGCCCACCCCGAACAGCACGGCTTCCCGGTCCACCACCACCCGGGCGGCGCAGCGGACGTTTTCCAGCAGGCAATCATTGCCGATCTGGCAATCGATCAGGGTGCTGTCGTAGATGCCGGTGTCCTGACGCAGGCCGGGGATCACCTCGACATTGCCGGAAAAGCGGCCCAGAACGCAGGCTCCCTTGAGGTTGCTCCGGCGCACCCGGAAGGCGTCGAAGTCCTGGGCGACCTTGATCTTCGTCCAATCATCGGCCCGGCAGCCCCGGTCCTCCATGACCGCGATCTCTTCCCGGGTCAGGTCCCGGAGGAGCAGGCCGAGGACGTTGTCCTTGCGCTTGGCGACCTGGCGGGCGGCGTCAATGAGTTCAGCGTCGGTGCCGATGCGGGCGGCTATCTCAAGCAGGGTCATGTCAGGCTGCGGATGACCGCAGGGTCCAATTTGGACACCGCGTCGGTGTCGGTGATGACGGTCAGTTCAGGATGGGCGGTGAGGAAGCTGGCGGGAACGCCCGGGGTCACTTTGCCCTCAAACATCCGCTTGATGGCGTCCGCCTTGCCCACGCCAGTGGCGATCAGCAGGATCTTCCGGGCGTTGAGGATCTGGGCCATGCCCATGGAGATCGCCTGGGGCGGGGCGTCGGTGAAGCTCTTGAAGCGTTCGCCGCCGCTGATGGCGGCGATGGTGGATGGAGTCAAGTCCACCAGGCGGGTGCGGCTCTTGGCGATGCTGCCCGGCTCGTTCAGGCCCACATGACCGTTGTGGCCCAAGCCCAGGACCACCAGACCCAGGCCGCCCCGGGCCTGGATCAACAGGTCGTAGGCTTTGCATTCGGCGTCCAGATCCGGCGCATCGCCCCGGGGGACGAAGGTGTTCTCCCGCTTGATGTCCACCTGACGGAACAGGTGGTAATTCATCATAAACCGGGTCGAACGGTGATCATGGGGCGGCAGTCCCACGTATTCATCGGTGCTAAACGCCGTCAGGTTGTTGAAACTGAATCCGCCTTTTTCATGGTGCCGGATCACTAGGGACTGGTAGGCCAGCAGACTGGTGAAGCCGGTGGACAGGCCAAGGACGATGTGGGGATTACCGGCGATGGCCTGGGCCAGGTGGTCCGACAGCAGATTTGCGCCACCCTGACGATTTTCCGTGATGATCAGCTTCATCGGTGGTTCCCCCAGGGTGATCGTGGCTTCCAGGCGGCTGCTTCAAGGCTCGGGCTCAGCCCCGGACCCGGGTGACCCCCAGGTCGGCCCAGGTGGGCGGGGCGCTGTAGGTCCGGTCAATCCACATCCGGAACCACAGTTCGATGGCAATCAGCAAACGCAGTTCCCGGGTGCGGTTCGCCTTCCCGGTCATGTGCTCGTCCACCAGGGTGCGGACCGCCGCCGGAGCGAACCAGCCCCGCTGGGCGGTGCGCTCGGACAGCAGCACTTCCTCCACCAGGGGCCGCAGGCGATCCTTGAACCACTCGCCGATGGGCACGGTGAACATCTGCTTGGTCCGGTAGGCCAGTTCCCGGCCGATCAGCGGCGTGACCGCCTGCTTCAGGACCCACTTGGTTTCACCATCCCGCAGCTTGAGGTTCCCGGGCATGCGGAAGGCCAGTTCCACCAGGCGCACGTCCAAGAACGGGCTGCGGGTCTCCAAGCTGTTGGCCATCGCCATCCGGTCCGGCTTCACCAGGTTGTTCCCCGGCAGCAGGAGGGCGGTGTCCAGGTACAGGGCCTGGTTGATCCGGTCCAGGCGGCTGGCGGCCTGGAAATGGGTCTCCAGCAGATCCGCCGTACGCAGGCCCGCCACCTGCTGGGCCTGACCAGCGGTGTAGAGACTCGCTAAAGCCTGGGGCGAAAACACGCTGATGGACGCCCCATAGCGCCGGCGGAACTCGGCGTCCGAGAGATCGGCAGGCTGCTTAGCGAAGAAATCCCGGTGCTTTTCATAGCCAGCGAACAACTCGTCGCCGCCATCCCCGGTCAGCACCATCTTGGCCCAGCGCACCGCACTGCGGCTGACCACATGGGTGGGCATGAACGAGGCGTCCCCGTGGGGCTGGTCGCAATGCCAGATCGCCGTCGGCCACAGATCCACCAGGTCGGGTTCGACGATTTCCGCGTGGTGATCGGTGCCGAACCGCTGGGCCGCCGCCAGGGCGAAGGCGGATTCATCGAACCGGGGATCGGGGAAGCCGATGGTGAAGGTCGCCACCGGCCGCTCCAGGCGGCGGGACATCAGGCCGACCACGGTGGAGCTGTCGATACCCCCACTCAAAAAAGCCCCGAAGGGCACATCCGCCCGCAGGCGCAGGGCCGTGGCATCATCCAGCAGGTCGAGGATCTCCCGCTCCCAGTCCTGGTCGCTGCGACCCTGGATCTCCGGGTCCGTGGGAATTTTCCACCAGGCGTGTTCATGGACGCCCCGGGCGTCCACCCGCAACACGCCCCCGGGGGCGACGTGGCGGATGCCCTGGAAGGCGGTGAACGGCGGCGGCACGTAGTTCAGCGCCAGAGCGTGGTGCAAGCCCACGGGGTCGGCGACGGCGGGGACGCCGGCGGCCAGCAGACATTTGATTTCCGAGCCGAACAGCCAGCGACCGGCGTGTTCCGCCACGTACAGGGGCTTCTTCCCCACCCGGTCCCGGACCACGGTGAGGCTGTGGTCCCGGCGGTCGGCCACGGCGAAGGCGAACATCCCGTTGAGCCGGGACAGGAAGCCCAGGCCCTCCTTCAGGTAGAGCCGAAGCAGGACTTCCGTGTCGCTGCCGCTGCGACAGGCGAACGGGGTGCCCGCCAGCTCGGCGGCCAGTTCTTTGTAATTGTAGATCTCGCCATTCTGGACCACCGCCACCAGGCCGTCGTCGCTGATGAAGGGCTGATGCCCCCCCGCCAGGTCGATGATGGACAGGCGCTGATTGCCGATGCCCAGGGTTCCATCCGTCCACAGGCCGGTGTCATCCGGGCCCCGGTGCTTGATGGGGGCGGCCATGTCGGCCAGAAGCTCCCGGGTCAGACCACCCCGGGGATCGAACGCGGCGATGATTCCACACATTCAGGCATTCCCTCCCTTGCCTAGCACCTGACGCACCGTCAAGGCCAGAATCTTCATGTCGAACCAGAACCGGGAAAATTCCCCGCGATTTGCCGCATATTCCAGGTCCAACGCGGTGCGCTGGGCCTCCGTCGCCGCGGAACGCAGGGTCGCCTGGGCCAGGCCGGTGATCCCCGGGCGCACCCCATTGCGGGCATTCCAGTCCGCCTCGGTGTATTCGCTGCGCTGGCGGGGCACGTTGGGCCGGGGGCCCACCAGGCTCATGTCTCCGCGCATCACGTTCAGCAATTGTGGCAGCTCATCCAGGCTGGTGCGCCGAAGAAACCGGCCCACCCGGGTGATCCGGGGATCGCCGGCGGCGGTGAAATGGGGGCCCACCGCCGGAGCGTCGGCGCGCATGCTGCGGAACTTGAAGATGGTGAACGACCGCCCCCCCCGACCCACCCGTTCCTGGCGGAAGAGTGCGCCACCAGGGCTGGTGGTGGTGACCACCAGGGCGATGCCCACCAACAGGGGCCAGATGACCAGGAACAGCGTGAAGCTGACCAGCAGATCGAAGGCGCGTTTGATCACAGGGCTTGGACGCTGGGGGTGTGCTGCCGACGGCGATCCGCGGCGGCCCAGGTGCGGGTGGACAACTCAGCGTGGAGGGTGGTCAAGGCCGCCGGGGGCAGAGCCGCCAGGCGGGCTTCCTCGGCTCGCAGGCGGGTGATTTCCCCGGCGATATCCACGCCGGCGGCCTGAACCGCCGCCAGGGTCTTGTGGCCCTTGGTGAACGCCCGGGAGCAGATCACCCGGGTACTGCCCAGGCGGACGTGCTCCGCCAGGACCAGTTCCCCGGGCACATCGCCGCCCCCCAGGGTGGCGATGCCGCCGAAGCCCCAGGGCTTGCCCGAGGCGCGGAGAATCGCCGCCCCGTGGTCGATCAGCCCGGCGGCCACCGGCTCGAACAGGAAATCCAGGCCCAGGCCCAGGTGCAGGTCATTGAGGCCCAGGTAGACCTCGGCCACGCCGTCGATGGCCGCAATCCGCCCCAGACGGGCGAAGGCCGCGGGGGTCTCCACCAGGGGAATCAGGCCCATGCCCAGGGACCGGGTCACCGCCGCAGCGGCTTCCACCTCGGCGGGGTGGGTGGCCATGGGCAGCATGATCAGCTGGGCCCCCAGGGCGACGCCCTGGCGGATCTGGTGGGCGGTTTCAGGCCCCCAGGGATCCACCCGCAACAGCAGCTCCGCCGTGGGCACCGCGGCGCGGACAGCGGCCACATCCGCCAGCTGGTGGGTGCTGATGAAAGTGTCCTTGCCCCCC
>CANIXE010000117.1 GCA_947470885.1 Planctomycetota bacterium | reverse complement strand
TCTCGCCCCGGACCCGCGCTTTGCGAACGGGGCTCTCGCCCCGGCCCCGCGCTTTGCGAACGGGGCTCTCGCCCCGGACCCGCGCTTTGCGAACGGGGCTCTCGCCCCGGCCCCGCGCTTTGCGAACGGGGCTCTCGCCCCTGGGGCTCCATCAAGGCGTGCAGGGAGGAAGGGCGGTGGTCATGGGTGGAAACCTGACGGGGCACGTCCTGTTCCCTGCGATCAAGGATTGTGATCCGGCTCAGACCAGTTGGGTTGCCCGGCCGGCGCTGCGGGCGATGCCCAGGCCCAGCCAGGTCGCCAGCAGGCTGGAGCCGCCGTAGCTGAGAAACGGCAGGGTGATCCCGGTGACCGGGAGTAGGCCGGTGGCCACCGACAGGTTGATCGCCGCCTGGCCCCCCAACAGGCAGACAAAACCAACGATGATCAGCCGGCCACAGGGATCCCGGGCGGTCCCGGCTAGGCCCAGACCCAACCAGGCGAAGGTGACGTAGCCGGCGCACAGGACGAACATCCCGATCAGGCCGAACTCCTCGCCCGCCACGGCGGAAATCAGGTCGGTGTGCTTTTCCGGGATCAGCCCCAGGCGGTTCTGGTCCCCCTGGGACCAACCTTTGCCGACGTATTGGCCGGAACCGATGGCGGAGACACTCCGGGCGGTCTGGTAGCCCTCGGTGAGGGCATAGGCTTCGGGGTGGAGCCAGGCCTGGATTCGTCGGTACTGGTAGGCTTTCGCCCCTTCCTGGGGCAGTCGGGAGATGCCCAGGGTGATCACCGCCAGGCCGCCAACCATCAACAAGGTGAAATCCCGGCCTCGCATTCCTGCGGCCATCAGCATGCCGAAGGCCATGGGGGGGAAGGTCAGGGCGCTGCCCAGGTCCTCCCGGGCGAGCATTGCTGCCGGCAGGGCCGCCACCACCAGGCCCAGGCAGACATGGCCCAGGCGTCGGGCCTCAAATCCTGGGCTGGAAATCAGCAGGGCGGTGGCCATCAGGGTTGCCAGCTTGATGAATTCCACCGGCTGGACCCGGAGCGGGCCGAGGACGATCCAATTGCACTGGCCCTTGATGGGCGGCACCAGGCTGGACCCGGCGAGGACACCCATGGCGAGGATCACCAGCAGGGACGCAATATACCCTGGGACCGCCAGTTCTTTCCACCAGGCGAAGGGGATCCGGGCGGCCACCAGGGACACCGCGACGGAGACTGCCCACCACAGCACCTGGGCCTTGGCCGCGGCACCGAACAGGATTCCGTTGGCGGGATCGGCGGTGGCACTGGCCACCAGGGCGATCCCGGCACAAGTCAGGGCGGCGGCGGCGAGGAACCAGGGCACGGCTGCACCTTGCCGTCACATCGCGCACTCACCAGTAGAACGTCCGGTCGTCCGGTCGTCTTTAATCCAACGTGATGAGAGGAGAAAGCCGTGGAGAAGCGGTCGGGAAATTGTAAGTCGTGGGTCGACCGGACGACCGGACTAAATCAACGGGGCGCGATGGTCTCGACGAGGTCCTTCTGGAGATCCACCTGGCGGCGGAACACCCCGGCGAGGACGGCATTGGTGAGACGTTCTGCCTGCATGCCCACGGTGTCCTGGGCCAGATTGCCACCACCGGCGGCTTCCGGGTCGGCCAGGGCCGCCGCATCCGCCACGGTCTGCTCTGCCGCCGCGTCAAATCGGGCCTGGCTGGTGCGCAGGGCAGACGCGGTGGCGGACAATCCCGAAGAACCGATGGCGGAGATGCTCATGGTGCCAGACTAGCAGATTTTCCTCCGATTGCCAGCCAAGACAGCTCGTCCTCGGCGAAGCCGGCGGCCTGCCGCCCCGGGCGGTCCAGGGGGAAAGGGCCGGGCACCTGGCCAGGGAACAGGCGGGTGGCGGTGGAGGTGAAATGCTGGAAGGGGTCCAGGCCCTCCCGGGCGCACCACCAAGCGTGCCAACGGCTGCCCGTGCCCACGTGGCCGATCTCGTCGGTGTAGATCCGGGTGATCACCCCGTGGGCTTCTGGATCGATCCCCGCCAACCGAGGCAACAGATCCGCCGACACATCCAGGCCCCGGGCTTCGAGGAACCGGGGCACCGCCACCAGCTGGCCCCCCAGGTCTTCGGCGGCCAAGGCCGTATCCCACAGGCGATGGTGGATGACATCTGATCCCGGGGGGAAGCCCCGGCGGGTCAGCAGGTCCTCCACCAGGGCGGCGTGGACGGCCTCTTCCCGGGCGACCGCCAGGAAATCCCGGTGGAGGGCCGCCGGGGCTCCCGGGGCGCGCAGGCAGAGCAGGACCGCCAAGTCGATGGCGGACAGCTCGATGTGATGGATGGCGTGGAGGAACCGCAGACGGGCGTGGGGATTGCCCAGGCCCCGGCGCCGACGCGCGGGTTCACCCTCCCGCCAGGATGCCGGTCGGCCGGGGCGCTGGGGCACCGTGGGTAGGGGCCAGGTCGCCCCGTCCGGGGGCGGGGTAATTGTCGCCAGCAGGGCGTCCTTGGTCTGGCTATCCGGGGCGGCAATGACCTGGATCAGGGCGTCGGGGTAGTCCACGACGGCATTCTACGGCACCGGGGGAACCCGCCAGCTCAGGGCCCCGGTTGGACCTTGGACAGCAGTTCGGTGAGTTTGGCGATGGTGTAGGGTTTCTGGAGCACCCCAGTAAGGCCTTTGCCGGCGAAGCGGGCGGCGACGTCTTCGTGGGAATAGCCGCTGGCCAGGATTACCGGCAGCCCCGGATCGATCCGCCGCAGGGCGGCGAAGGTCTCGATGCCATCCAGATGGGGCATGGTCAGGTCGAGGATGGCCAGGCGGATGTCCTGGGTTCGTTGGCGATACTGTTCGACCGCGGCTCGGCCGTCCTCGGCGGTTACCACCTCGAATCCCAGGCATTCCAGCATCTCGGCCCCCAAGGCCCGCAGGCTTTCCTCATCATCGGCAAGGAGGACCGTGCCCCTGCCCTGCCAGTTCCTGGTACTGGAGGACTCGGCAGGTCCGGGGACGGCGACGCCCTCCTGGACCGGGAACAACAGCTTGAAGGTCGTGCCTTTGCCCGGTTCGCTGTACACTTTGATGGCGCCATGGTGGGCTTTGATGATCCCCAGGACGGCGGCCAGGCCCAGGCCACGGCCGGTAAATTTCGTGGTGAAGAATGGCTCGAAGATCCGCGCCCGGACCTCCGGGGTCATGCCGCTGCCGGTGTCAGAAACTTCGATGTGGAGGTAGAACCCCGGCTTCAGGGATTCCGCCAGTTCCGTCCGGGCCAAGTAATCCCCATCGCAGCGGCTGGCACCCACCGAGATGTTGATGACCCCGCTGCGTTCGCCGATGGCGTCCGAGGCGTTGATGATGAGGTTGAGGATGATCTGACGGATCTGGCTGGGATCGGCGAGGATGGGGGGCAGGCCCCGTTCGCAGTGGACGTTGAGGATGGCCTTCTTTGAGATCGAGGTCTTCAGGAGGTGGGCCATCTCGTCCACCAAATCCCCCAGAAACAAGGAATGCCGGGAAAAAGACGACTTGCCCGCGTAGGCGAGCATCTGCCGGCACAGTTCGGCGGCCCGCCGGGACGCCCGCTCGATCTGGTGGAAATGATCCCGGCCCGGGGACACCGGCGACAGGCGCTCCAGGCCCAGCTCGGCGTGGCCGAGGATTGCCATCAGGATGTTGTTGAAATCGTGGGCGATCCCCCCCGCCAGGACCCCCAGGCTTTCCAGCTTTTGGGTCTGCTGGATTTTTTGCTCCAGGGCCAGACGGTCGCTTTCCGCCTGGCGCCGGGAGGTGATGTCGGCAAAGCACACCAGGCTGGCCCACACCCGGCCCTTGCTGTCTTTCACCGGGCAGCCGTGGATCTCCAACAGCCGGCGGCTGCCATCCGGGAGTTCCACTTCCATGTCGTCCACCCGGTGGGGGATGCCCCGCAATCCCAGGGACAACGGCATCTCCTCGGTGGGGTAGTGCAGGTTCGTGCCCGCCCGGAAAGCCCGGTAGACCACCGCCAGATTGTCCTGCTTTGCCCCCGGCATGATGCCCTGGCCCAGCAGTTCCACCGCATGGGCGTTGGCCAGCAGGGGCGCCCCGTCCCCTGCACGGATCAGGAAGACGCCGAGGGGCAGGTGGACCAGCAGGGTATTGAACAGCTGCAATTGCTCATCGAGCTCCGTCATCACCCGTTTGCGATCGGTGATGTCCCGGTCGCAGCCACGGTAGCCGCAGAACCGGCCTTCCGGGTCCCGGATGGGCACACCGCTGGTTTCCAGCACGATTTGCCGGCCATCTTTATGCAGGTTGACGTTTTCCAGGGCCATCAGGGGTTGTTGCCGGCTCACCAAATCGGCGAACAGCCCGCCCACCCGGGCGGCTTCCTCTGGGGGCATCAGATCCATCGGGGTCCGGCCCAACACCTCTGCCGGGGTATAGCCCAACAGCGGCAAGACACTGGGACTGACGTAGGTGTAGCGGCCCTGGGCATCCACTTCCCAGAACCAGTCGACGACTCCTTCCACCAGATCCTGATACCGCTGAAGGCCCGCTTTGGCCTGGGCCAGTTCGGTTTCCAAGTGGCGAATGCGGGCCTGGGCGTCCCCGTGATCCTGAAGGGCTTCCCCCATCGGTATGTTCCCCTGTGGTGGAAGAACCTAGTCCACCGTGTAGCAATGGACAAGCCTGGGTTCATTGATCGTCAGTGGAGCGAGTGGCTTGGAGCCATGGGAAAAAACCGTACACCCCGGGCATGCAACCGCCGCCCTTGATCCTCGCCAGCACCTCCCGCTACCGGAAGGAGCTGCTGGCCCGCCTGGGCCTGACCTTCACCGCCACCGCCCCGGCCTGCGACGAAGAGGCCCTGAAGCGCCCGGGCATCCCCCCCCGCCTGCTGGCCGAGGAATTGGCCGCGGCCAAGGCTCGCAGCCTGCGGGCCACCCACCCGGATGCGGTGGTGATCGGCAGCGACCAGGTTTGCGCCATTGATGGCCGGATCCTTGGCAAACCGGGCAACGCCGAACGGGCGGCCCAGACCCTCCAGCTTCTTCAAGGTCGGACCCACGAACTGATCACCGCAGTGACCATCAGCGGTCCCGACGGCGACGAGCACCACACCGATGTCACCGCTCTGACCATGCGGCCCCTGGATGCCCCGGCCATTGCCCGTTACCTCGCTGCCGATCTCCCCTTCGACTGCGCCGGGGCTTACAAGCTGGAATGTCGTGGCGTGGCCTTGATGGCGGCCATCACCAGCGCCGACCAGACGGCGATCGTGGGCCTGCCGTTGTTGGCGGTGGTGCGGATGCTGGGGCGGTGGGGATACGTTGTGCCCTGAGTCCTACTTCGGCCTTGCATCGGAAATCCCAGGGGCAGAGATTCCGGCCATGAAAAGCGCCCATCCTGGTATCGTCCTAGCCCTTTTATGCACGTTTTCCCTGGCGGTCGGCGCCGCCGAAGGCGACGATCCGAAGGTGGCGGCCGCCCGGGATGAATACACGAAGGACCTGGAGGCGGCGAGCGGCGTGTTCGCCAAGGCCGGGGAGCGGGCTCGGGCGAGGCTGTTGAAGGCCATGGACTACGCGGCCAAGGATGCCGAACGGAAGAAGGACACCGCCAAGGCGGAGGCCATCCGCAAGGAGATGAAGGACCTGGCCGAATCACCCCTGGTTCCCCAGGCGGCCAAGCCACCGGGGCATGCCGAGCTGATCCAGCAGATCGGGCCGGAGCTGGTATATGCGGACAAGACCAAGAAACCCACCGAACCGCTGGCCAAGCCGGATTATGTGATCCTCTACCTGTCGGCCCACTGGTGCCCACCCTGCCGCAAGTTCACCCCCGAACTGGTGAGCCAGTACACCGAAATGAAGAAGGCCGGGGCCAATATTGAAGTGGTCTTCGTCTCTCGGGATGAGGACGTTGAACATCAATTCGGCTACATGAAGGAGTTGGCCATGCCTTGGCCCGCGGCCCCGTTCCCCAAGGCAGAGGCATTGGCTAAGAAGTATGGTGGCCGGGGCATCCCCAACGTGATCGTCCTCGATCGTAATGACAAGGTCGTGTCCCAGAGTTACTCGGGGGAGCGCTACAACGGTCCGCAGAAACCCATCGATGACCTGAAACTGCTGTTGAAGTAGCCCAGCCAGGGTGCTGAACTTAGCGGGTGGGAAAAAACCACCCGGCGGTCGTTGCGGATCTGCGCCCCTGGTGGGGTTTCTTCTCACCCGCGCAGCGGAAAAAGATTCCTTGGAACACCCAGGCCAAGGCAGACGTTTCCAGGTACACGGAGGCATCTGCCATGTCCAAGTTCGTTCTCGCCCTCGCCACCTGCGGCCTGTTCGCCGGCACCCTCGGGGCCGCTGAAGCCGTCGATCCTGCCAAACCCAAGCTTAAACCCTATCCCCTGACCACCTGTGTGGTGTCCGGCGAGGCCCTGGGTGGCATGGGCGAGGCTGTGGTCGTCGAACGCAATGGGCGAGAGGTCAAGTTCTGCTGCAAGGGTTGCATCAAGGACTTCGATAAGGCACCGGAAAAATACATCAAGAAAATGGAAGAGGCTGAAAAAGCCAAGCCGGCTGCCAAATAAGGTTCCCGGAGTCCGCTATGCGTCCAGGTCTTCGCCTTGTGATCGGCTGCGTCCTGGCCTGCGGCCTGGACGCGGCCGAGTCGGCGGTCCCTGCCACCTTTCTGGACCGCTTGGCTGAGGCCCCGGCGGTCCAGGCCGCCCGCCAGCGGGTGCATGCCGCCCGGCGGGGCGAAGGAGCCGCCGGGCGCCTGGCGGATCCGATGCTCAGCGCCGGGCTGGCCCAACGTTCCAGTCCCGGCATGGCCTGGCCGATGTACGAAGTCATGGTGGAACAAGCCCTGCCCCGCTGGGGCGAACGGGATGCCATGCGCCTGAAAGCCGCGGCGGAAACCGGGTTCATGGCTGCGGAACTCCAGGAGATCCTGGGGGAGACCGCCGCCGAGGTGGCCTCGATGCTGGCCGAGGCGGAGGCCGCCCGGGCCAAGACGACCCTGCTGGAAGGCCAGATCACCCGGGCGGGTACCTTGAAAGCCAGTCTGGATGCCCGGATCGCCAGCGGATCCGCCGGC
>CANIXE010000116.1 GCA_947470885.1 Planctomycetota bacterium | reverse complement strand
GTTGCATGTTCATTGATCTCGCAGATTTCCCGTGGTCTTTTCGTTGCTGGCGTTTTCACCCAACGGCTGTTTCTGGAAACTCGCGTGGTGCGCAGATGCAAGGCGCTTCAATCCGATGCTTGGCAGCGCCAGGTGCGGATTGAAGCAACGCCGCAGGTGCGCTCCAATCGCGTGTTCCAGGTTCATACGTCGTCCAATCGGCTCAGGGCCACCAGGCGGTGGCGGGGCACGGCCACCCGCTGGCGGTTGGCCCGGATGCCGATCTTCCGGGTTTCCAGGGTGTAGACCTCCTTGGTGGAGTTCGCCTCGGCGTGGTCGTGGAGATCCGCGTCGACGAACACCAGATGATCGGTGCCGACCTCCACGAGGGTGCCGATCACCAGGTAGCCGGCATCCAAGTCGGCGACGACCTGCTGGCCGACAAAGGGCTGGAGCCAGCTCATGCCCCCAGCTCGTAGTCGTCGGGATCCGCCGGCCGCTGGTCCGCCAGATGGGCCTTCAGCCGGTCCGCCAGGCGGCCCTTCCGGGCGCTGGACATGCGGGTGAACAAATGATCCACCAGCAGATCCGCGGTGGCCGGGATGTCCCGGTCGTCCAGGGGGACCTCGGCCCGGCCCATGGTCCGGTGGCCACCGGCGCTGCCCAGACGGGCGAAGGCTGCCGAGGCCCGCTTGCCCACGTCCACGCCCACGCCATCGCCCCGGAACACCACCACCAGCTTGCGCCCATCGGCCCGGCCGGCCTCGACAATGCCGGCGCAGACCACCCAGGCCACGCCGTAGGTCAACAGCAGCAGGTCCGCCACCTGGACCAGCACATCCGGGGTGGGCACGACGCCGAAGTGGACCACCACCAGATCCCGGTGGACCACCCGGTGGCTGATGCCCCAGCCGATCCAGTCCAACAACGCCGGGGGGATCTGGCTTTTTTCCAGGCGCTCCAGAAACCGCCGATCAGCCCGATGGTGCAGGGCCTCGAAGGCCGCGATATCCGCCCCCAGGGTGTGGCGCTTCAGGTCATTGGTGTCGGTGGTGATGCCGTACAGCAGGGCTGTGGCCAACTGGCGATCAATGGCGACCCCGGCATCCAGCAGGTATTCGGTGACGATGGTGCTGGTGGAGCCGTAGTCCTCCCGCAGGTCCAGCCATTCCGCCTGGGTGTCGGGCCGGCGGGGATGATGGTCGATGACCACCCGGGCGGTTGGCGGATCGGTACGCCAGAATCCCGGCTGGGCATCCACCACGGCGATCAGGTCGCTGGCCTCCGCCTCGGCGGATTCCAGGCGGGTGATCGGCCGTCGCCGGCGCAGCCAGTGGATCAGCAGCTTGTTCTGATAGCGATGGACCTCGCCGGTGTAGCGGATGGCGCAGGCCACGCCGGCCGCCTTCCACAGGGCGGCCAAGCCCAGGGCGGCGCCGATGGCGTCGGGATCCGGGTCGCCGTGGAGGAGGATCAGGGGCTTTTCTGCGCCGCGCACCAAGGCGCACAGGCGGTCCAGGTCCGCCAGGCTGGCCAGGCGGCGGCGGATCCCCGCCCGGTCCTCGGGTTGGGTGCCTTCCAGGCGCAGAAACCCGGGAATCGGCAGGCTGCCCCGATGCTCCGACCGTTCGAGGAACTTGGCCCGGGTCGGGGGCAACCAGGCCTTGATGTGCTCGGCCTCGGCGGGGGCATCGACCGTGAGGAAGTACGGTGGCGGCGGCAGATCCCGGGGCGCATCCCGGTAGTCATCAGTGACCTGAGTCACGGTCACCCCGGGGTAGGGCGCCAAACTTTCCTCAATGGCTGGACTGGCAGTGAACACCCGGACCGGGACATCGGCGCCGACAAACAGACCGACCACCGCCACCGTCTGGGTATTGTGACCGATCACCGTGACCTGCTCGGGCCACGCGCCGAGATTGCCAGGCCGGGGTTTGCGTGGACGCTGGGACGCCGGACGTTCGCGGCGATCCCGCCCATTCCGCGCCTCTCGCCCAGGGGCGGCATCACGCCCCGTCCGTCCCGCTTCCGCACCGGCCATAGGCGGCGAAGTCTAACCCCGGATCCCCTTCTGCAATCGCAACGGAAACCCATGTCTGACCTCCCCTTCGATCTGGACCTCTTTGACCTGCTGGTGTGCCCCGTGGCCCGGACCCCCCTGAAGTGGACGGGAGGCCGCCTGGTCAGCACCGACCCCGTCACCCGCCGGGCCTACCGGGTGGACGGCGACATCCCGGTGATGCTCGTCGATGATTCCACGGCCCTGGGGGAAGCCGACTGGAGCGCGGCAATGGCTGCCCCCGGCCCGGTGGGTGCCGGCCCGGCCGCGGTACGCGCCCGCCACCCGTGACAGACAGGAACCACGCCCCCGGCGGATGGCACCCGGCGGTGCTCCTGCACCACCGGGGTCATGGACCTGATCACGTCGATCTGCTATTCGCCGCAGGCCGGCGTTGTCCGACCCTGCAATTGGTCTGGCAGCGAAACCGGACCATGGCCAGCTGGCTGCCCCCCCACCGTCGCCATTACCTGACGTTTGCGGGGCCCGTGGCGGGCAAAGGTCGGGTCGAACGCCGCTGGCGGGGATGGGCGCGGATCCTGGGCCAAGGATTTATGTTGCAGATCGCACTCGCCGATCCCCGAAGGTTGCGACTGGTCAGGCTGGAAGCCCGCACCATGCTGCGTCACCGATCGAACGCATCCCCATGAGCCCGCCCACTGACCTGCTGACCTTGGATGTCCTCCAAGCGAATGTCACCCTCCTTGCCGAGAAGGAGCGACTGGAACGGGAACAGGCCCGCCTGCTGGAATTAGATCGCTTGCGCACCGACTTCCTGGCCCGGGTCAGCCATGATCTGCGCACCCCCCTCAGTTCGATCATCGGATTTGCCGAACTGCTCCAGAGCGACAGCCACCTGATGGCCGGGGAACAAAACGACTACGTTGAAGCCATCCACCGGAATAGCCAAAGCCTGCTGGCCTTGATCAACGACCTGCTGGATCTGTCCAGCCTGGAATTGGGCCGGCTACCCCTGCATCCAGCCCCGGTCCTGCTCAGCGAACTGGTCGCGGATCTTAGGGCGGCCACCCAGCCCGTGCTGGCCCAGGCCGGCTTGACGACCTCCTGGCCCAATCCTGTGCCCCTGGCGGGGCGCAGCGCCGTGATCGACCGGCGGCGGATTTTCCAGGTGCTGGTCAATCTGGTGGACAATGCCCGGAAATTCACCCCCCGGGGTGGCCAGGTGGCGATCACCGTGGAGCCCAAGGACGATGAAATGCGATTCAGCATTTCCGATACCGGACCAGGCATCAGTGATGCCCAACGGGATCAGTTGTTCCGGCCCTACGCCAATCGCACCGATGCCGTCCCCCGCACCGAAGGCGTCGGCCTGGGTCTGGCCATCGTCAAGGCCATCGTCGACCGCCACGGCGGGACCATCACCTTGGAACGCCGGTCCGCCGGCGGCTCCCTGGGCAGCGGCTGCTCCTTCTTGATCCGCATTCCCCAGCCCCCCCCCGCGGTTTCCCCGTGACCACCACCAAGGTCCACCTTCCCTCGACCAGCCTGCAGAATCAGGCCCGGGTGCTGGTGGTGGAGGACATGCCCGCCCTGCGGCTGCACACCGCCGAGACCATCGGTGACATCGGCCCCAGCGTCCACGTCACCACCGCCAATGACGGGATGGATGCCCTGGCCCAGATCGCCAGCGCCAAACAACCGTTCCACCTCATCGTCTCCGACATCATCATGCCCCGAATGGACGGCGAGGCTTTTCTGGGGGAATTGCGCCAACGGCGCTATCCCGCCGCGGTGGTGATGCTCACCGCCCTGGGCCAGGACGACACCATCGTCCGCTGCCTGCGCCTGGGGGCCTGCGACTACCTGGTGAAACCGGTGAACATGGACGACCTGATCATGGCGGCGACCAACGCCCTCCAGCATCAGCCCCTCCTCACCAACGAATTAGAAGTCACCTACGATCCCCTGGGCTGGTTCGAGGTCAGCGGCAAGACCGACCCGTCGGTGCTCTACAAATACCGCAAATTCCTCAATCTTCTCGAAACCTTCCAGGTCCCGGAACCCGCCGCCGGGGAAATCCGCCTGGCCCTGGAAGAACTCGGCCGCAACGCCATTGAATGGGGCAACCGCAACGACCCCAACAAAAGCGTCCGCTTCGGCTGCCGGATTCTCCCCGGCAAGGTGATCATCTCCATCGAAGACGAAGGCGACGGCTTCCGCCCCCGGGAAGTCCCCGACCCCAGCAAAGATCCCCTGGGCCACATCGAACACCGGAAATCCAGCGGCAAGCGGATGGGCGGCTACGGCCTGCACCTGATCCGCCACCTGATGGACAAGGTCGTCTACAACGCCAAGGGCAACCGGGTGGTGGCGATCAAATACCTCACCCGGGAACGGGCCGAGGCCAGTGGCGTCTTCCGCCGCCCGGTGAGCTGAAAAAACCGCATTTTCCAAGTGAATGGGAACGGGAATGATCCCCCGCCGTCGGAGTCGTCGTTGGCATTTTCCCGGCGCGTGGCCCACCACGAACGAAGTGAAATAGAAATGAGGCCAAGAGTGCCACCCAGCAGGACCGAATTGTCAGTATTTGTCACCAAACGACATTCTCCGTCGCTCAAACCAGCGAAAAATCCCGATTCCACCCCGAAATTACCGCCATTCGTTGCCAAATGCATTGGCATGACCCTAGCTAAGTAGACCCTTGAACCCCAACCACGGAGCTTCCTATGCGCCAAGGCTTTACCCTAATCGAGCTGATGATCGTGATCGCGATCATCGCCATCATCGCTTCCATCGCCATTCCCAACCTGCTGGAAAGCCGCGTGACCGCGAACGAAGCGGCGGCCTCGGCCTCCCTGAAGTCCGGCTTGTTCCCTGCAGAGGTTCAGTTCCAGGCGGGCGGATACCAAGACAACGATGCAGATAATACCGGTGAATACGGCACCATTGGTGGCATGGCAGGTAAACAGCCCACTGGTTCCAATGGTGTTGCCAAAATCGCTACTAGCACCCTTAAGCTTGTAACCGGTGGACTGAGTACTGGTGCTGCGGCTGATACCATGTGCGGCAATGCCGGATATTTTTTCCAGGCATACGCTCCCAGCACCACCACCACTCCCGCTGGCGTGACAACTGCCGGATGGGTGGAGGGATCAACGGGTGTTATTGCTGCGCCCGTATCCGGCACTTCAGATAGCAACAATGGTGAACGTTATTTCCTGATTGGTGCCATACCCCAAAAGTACAATGATACCGGTCGTCGGGTGTTTATGATCTGCCAGGATGGCCAGGTACGTAGTCCCTCCGCTGCCGCAGACTTTAATCGCTGGTGGGGAAATGCAGCTCCCGCTAACGGAACCGCCGCAACGAATGCTTTCATTCAGGCAGGTATGGCTGACTCCTTTTCTTCTGGAACTGCCTGGGCGATTACAGTTCTTGACACAAATGCTAGCACCCCCCGCTATCCGGTTATCGCCAAATAAATTTCAAAACCAAGTGATTACGGCACCTTCCTCCCGAATGCGGGGGAAGGTGTTTTTTTTCACGACAACTCATTTAGTATACTATATTTTACTGGGGAGCAAAATGGGACATATATTTTACCTTCCCCTTTCCGCCTTCTAAGCACCTTCCCCGATCACTTCGCATTCCCGTTGGCAAAGCTAGTTTTTGGCACCTGACTTCTCAGTGTGTTCGTATTTTTTTCCCGAGTCCCCAGAACGACGCCGATGGATAACAGATCAATTATCAGCGTGGTTTAATGTCATTGCATTGGATCTGCAGAGCTACACGATAATAAGGTATCACTTTCATAAGGTGATCGGGACCCGGCCTGATCGCACTGCGATTTTGCGGGATCAAGATGTGCCGCAATGGCGGCTCGCCTGTTCCCGGGTAGGGCAGGGGATGCCCTGGATTGCGGACGAATCCAAAATTACTATGGCCTTAGATAGGCCAGGTCTTTTGGCCGGGGCTCATCGCGATCTTGCGCATCCAGGAATTATGATCCGAGCAGTCAAAGAGGGATTTGCCCGGATGATCAATATGCAGGATCATAGAGCCGGGCATGTCTGGGAATCGAGCTGTTACGATATTGCTCTGGTTGATGAGGGGGGGGGTGCTGGCATACTTGGTGTACGTAGATTTACATCCATTTCGTGCAGGCTTGTCTCAAGATCCTCGGAAAAGTGTATTTTGCTCTGCAAGGTATCGACCTGAAACGCAAACCAATACCAAGAATGCCGCCTTGACCAGGCATTTAGTACACGTAGATGGACACCCGCTATTGAATGCCCAAGGTAAACCCCGGAATTCATGGACCATCTCAGATCTACAGAGCACAGAATTAACCCACGCCACTGCCCAAATCCTACGCTCCGGAATCGCTGCGAACGCCCTACCCGAATGGAGCCATGAGCTGTTGCCACGCCTGGGCGTTCAAACCAGCCAATGGCTGCCGACCATGGCCAAAGGTGACGCAGCTCGGGGTACAGCCTGGGGGAGCGGTCGAAGCGCGGTGACGATTTGCCGAGGGAGCACGGTTGCCAACGGACAAGTCGGGGCTGTTTACGGAGAGCTAAACATGCGCGTTCCTTTTATGGCGTCTTTTAATATTCGAGGTCTCGCATGTCTTCGTGGTGGATAGATATAGCGACACCACATTTAATTTGGCAATTGCTGCCTATTGTTGTTGTGCTAATCGCTAGCGGACGACAAATCTACAATAAAAATTTTAACAACCAAAACGCCCTTGATCCACTTATTCTAACCATTCTAATTTTTCCATGCCTAGATGTTATTCATTCATTTGGTGAGTTTCCAGGTCTGGCTCTGGAGCGAATGGGGGTAGATGGCGTAGCAATTTTAGCCATGATGTTATGCAACGAACATCGACGCGGTCTTTTCTGTCTAGCCAAGATAAGCGCTTCGGCATTGATCGCTTCGGTGGCTTGCGGAGCGGTGTGGGGAGACCCTCACTGTATTTTCGGCAACATTAACCACGCCTTGGCGGCTTTGACGCCCGGGCTCCTAGCATGGTGGGTATATTTGTTCGCCTTGGTCCTGAAACGACGGATATCTGCTAAAAGATT
>CANIXE010000115.1 GCA_947470885.1 Planctomycetota bacterium | reverse complement strand
TGCCCGGCGACAGCTTGCGCAACTGGGACAACCCCAAGGGCCACCACGAAGCCACCGCCCTGGTCCGGCTTAACGATGATGTGCTGGCCCATTCTGGCGGGCATTGGTTGGAGGCCCCGGACGAGGTGCGCTGGACGGACGCCCAAGCCGCCGAGCGGGACCGCCTGCTGGCCCTGATGCCTGATGGCCGGCCTGCCCTGCTGAAGGATCCCCGCACGCTCCTGACCCTGCCCTTTTGGCGGGCCTCTCCGGTGCCCCACCGTCTGATTGGCGTGGTTCGGCATCCTCTTGCGGTGGCCCGCTCCCTGCTGGCCTGGCGGCAGATGCCCGTGGACGAGGGCTTGGCCTTGTGGCTGGCCCACAACCGGGCTTTGACTGGCGCTGGCTGCCCGGTGTTGGATTTCGCCCTGCCCGCCGGGGAGTTCACCGCCGCCGTTGTCACAATGGGTGCATCCCTGGGCCTGACCCCGGACCCCACGGCCCTGGCCACGGCCTACGTGCCGGATCTGGTCCACCATGGCGCGGGGGACGGGCCCACCGGCACGCCGGAACTTCTGGGGACATGCGAACGCCTCTGGCGTCAGTTGGCGGGCGGGACCGCGGATTCCGCCGGGGCGACATCCTTCCCCTGGCAGGCCCTGGAGCGGTTTCGCCAGGCCCTGGCCGGGGGTGATGATGCCGCGGCCCGGCGAATCGCCGGTGAAGCCTGCGCCGTCGCCGACCCCGCTGCGCCCTTGGCCCCCATCGCCACCGCTTGCCTGGGGTCCCACCGGGGAGACGTGCTGCTGGGAATTTTGGCCGATCAGAATCTGGCGAGTCGGCTATCCGTGGGGTTACGGCACCTGCTCATCGCCAAGGCCCATCTGGATCGAAAGGATGCCGCTGCCGCCGCCGAGCATCTGGAATTGGCGTGCCGCCAGGCTGAGCCCCTTTACGAAGCCCGACACCTGCTACCCACCGCCCTTCATGCCGCCGGCCGGCTGGCCGAGGCCGATGCCGCAGCGGCGGCCCTGGTGCCCGTGGCTCTGTATCCGTTCCGGGTCCACGCCCGCCGAGCGGAATGGGCCTGGGCCCAGGGCGAGGCCGTCAGCGCATTCGCCCATCTGGAATCCGCCCTGGCGGCGGCCCCGCCCTGGCGCCAAGGCCGACTGCTGTTCCGTCGGGCGACCTGGAAGGAACGCCTGGGGGATTCCGCCGGAGCCAAGGCCGACCGGACCCGGGCCGCCGAGGTGGATCCGGGTTGGCATGCTTCGGGAGGCGGAGCAGGGTGAAAAGATCACCCTTGCCAAACCGACCTCCACCGTAGCATCCCCGCCCCGCTGAACCCGAGAGGACTGTAGGTCACATGATTCGCGTAGAAGCCCGGAATGGTGAGCCCCTGGAAAAGACCCTGCGCCGCTTCAAGAAGCGTTGCGAGAAGGAAGGTCTGACCAAGGACATCAAGAAGAATCTTTACTACGACAAGCCCAGCGAAGTGAAGCGCCGGGAAAGCCGGAAGCTGGAAAAGCGCCTCGAAGCCGAAAAGGCCGAGGCTGCCCGCGCCCTCAAGAAGCGCTGAGCTGTCGACCGGCCTTTGGCCGGTTGCCGCCCCTGGGATACCCACGCTGAATCGGCGTGGGTATCTTTATTTCCAACAGCTACGATCCCATCGCTACCCAGACCACGGTCTGCATGGTCAGGAGCACGCTGCCCAGCATCGCCACCGCGGCGGGCAGGCCGGCGTAGACCACCGACAGGGACACCCCGATCTTCACCGCGAAGCTCAGGTGCATGACGTTGATCTGGGGTACCGCCCGGGTGATCACACCCTCGGCCACGGTGATGGCCATGATCGCCGACAGCACGGGGAAGCTGATCAACAGGGCGATCCGCCAGCTGTCGGCAACGCTGCGCCACAAAACGTCCTGGACTTGGGGGCTCATCGACCAACCACCCAGGGGGATGACCGTGAAGCTTTTGGCCAGGACCGCGAGGAATAGGTGGTGCCCGTCCACCGCGAAAAACAACAGGACCAGGGCCAGGTGCAGCAAATCCCCCATGGGGCCGGCGCCGATGTCCGCCTCGGGGTCGAAATTTTCCGCGGCGCTGAAGCCCGCGTGGCGATTGATCAGTTCGCCGCCCATCTTCACCCCTTGGAAATAGAGGTTCATCAGGAAACCCAGGCTGAGACCCAACAGGAATTCCCGGGCGATCTGGAGGACGAAGCCGCCATTCAGGATCACCACCGGAGCGTCGATGCCCGGCAGCAGGATTAACCCCACCGCCATCGCCAGGAGAGCCTTCACCGTGGCCGGCGCATAGGGCCCGCCCACCAGAGGTGCGGCGGCAAACAGGGCGCCGATCCGGGCCAGCACCAGCATGAGGGCCGGTACCTGGGCGTAGATGTGGCTGAGGGCGGACAGATCCATCAGAGGGCGCCGAATTTGGGCAGGGACGAAATCAGTTCGGTGGTGTAGCTCATCATCAACCGCAGCATCCAATGCCCCAACACGGCGAAGCTGGCGACAATGGCCACCAGTTTTGGGACGAAGGTCAGGGTCTGTTCCTGGATGCTGGTGACCGCTTGCAGCAAGCCGATGATCAGGCCCACCACCAGGGCCGCCCCCAGGGCCGGGGCCGACAGCACCAGGCCCAAGTACAGCATGTTACGCAGGAGTTCGACCAGGACGTCTTCAGGCATGGGATGGCTTTCGGGCGTTCACGGGAAAAGAGACGAACTGGAACCGTCGAGGCTGGGAGCGCCGAGCGCCCATTTGGCAGGAAAGACGGGCCGAGCTGGCGCTCGGCGCTCCCAGCGGATACCGCTCAGCATGACTTCCATGCCGAGCTGGCGCTCGGCGCTCCGGACGGCTAAGTTCCTCGGCAATTTCTCACGCATACGAGGCCACCAGGGCCTGCATCAGCAGCACCCAACCATCCACCAGGCAAAACAGCAGGATCTTGAACGGCAGGCTGACCACCACCGGAGGCAGCATCATCATGCCCAGGGCCATCAGCACCGCGCTGACCACCAGGTCGATGACCAGGAACGGCAGAAAGATGATGAAGCCCATTTGGAACGAGGTCTTGAGTTCGCTGGTGACGAAGGCCGGGACCAGGGTGGTGAACGACACGTCCGCTGGAGTTTTGGGCCGTTCTTCTTTGGCCAGACGGATGAACAGGGCCAGGTCGTTCTTCCGGGTCTGCTTGAGCATGAAATCCTTCAGCGCCGACTTGGTCTGCTCCAAGGCTTGATCCTGGGCGATCTGATCTTTCAGAAACGGCTGCAGGGCCTGGTCATTGATGCGGTTCAGGGTCGGGCCCATGATGAACAGCGTCAAAAACAGGGCCAACCCCGCGAGCACTTGGTTCGGCGGCAGGGTCTGGGTGCCCAGGGCCCGGCGCAGGAACCCGAGGACAATGATCACCCGGGTAAAACTGGTCATCATCATCATGAACGCCGGGGCGATCGACAGCACGGTGATCGCCAACAGCAGCACCAGGGGCGTCGACAACCCCTTGGCGGCCCCGCCCCCCAGACTCACCACCAGATCCGGGGCTCCCGGGCCACCGGGCAGGGTGGTCACTTGGCGGGGCACGGCGGTGGCGGCATCCGTTGGCGCCCGGGTGCCCACCGGCTGGGCCAGGGCATCTCCGGCCACCGGGCCGGTGGTGGTCTGCAACGGCGGGGCCTCCACCGCCCCCAGACCCGACATCAACAGCAGACACAGCAGGAGGAACCTCATGACCGGCGCCCCCATCGAGCCGGCCTGGAGGCCAGCGCTCCCGGAACGAGGCCGAGCAGGAGGAAGCTCATGACCGGCGCCCCAGGGCCTGGGCCAGGGTGTTGGCGAACCGGGTGTCCACCGGGGCTGCCGGGGCCGGTGCGGGCGGCGAGGGCACCACCGGAGCCGCCGTCGGCAGGGCCGCCAGGACCTGGGTTCCCAGGGCGGTGAACCCCTGTTCAGAAACGCCGACCAACACCGCCTGATCGCCAAAGCGAACCAGGCAAAGTTGACGCTTGGGGGCCACCGCCAGGGTCTCCAGCAACTCCAGATGGGCGCCCCGGCGGGCCATGAATCGCTGGACACCAAAACGTTTAGCGGCCCAACCCAGACCCACCGCCAGGCCGATCACCACCAGCAGACCCACCGCCAGGCTGGCGATGGAGGCGCCGACCGAGGGCGCCGTGGGAGTCGTCCCCGTGGGGGCCACCACCGTCGCCGCCGGCTGGGCCTTGCCCCATTCGGCATCGGTGAAGACCGGCGGGGCATCCACGGCTCCCAGCCAGGGTAGCGTCGTCATCATCAACAGCAGCAGGACGATTGTGCGGATCATGTCGGATTCCTGGACGCGGCGGGCGGGATGCTCGGGACTTCCCTGGGCTTTCGGCACATCCCGTGCCACGTTTTGCCCAGCACGGGCTTGGCATTGCGTGTGCTTTCTCGTAGGGTCCCTACGCCATGGCCGATGAACCGACTCCATTTGCGACGCCAATGGTCCCCAGCGCCGTCGGCGGCGGACCAGCCCCCGTTTCCACTCTAGGCACCCGGTCCTTCATCCGCCCCCAGGATGAACAACGGATCCTCATCACCCAGGCCAAACCCGGCATGGTCCTGTCCCGGACGGTGGAACTGCCCAACCGGGTCCGCCTTTGTCCATCAGGCACCGAATTGTCCGAGGCCCTGATCGCCCGGCTGTTCGAACGGGGCATCCGCCGGATCCATGTCCTGGGACACCCCATCCCCAGCCCCTCCGCCGAGGAATGGAACCAGACCGTGGCCCGCCTGCAAAACCGGTTCTCCCGGGTCGCCCATGAACCGTTCATGATGAGCCTGCAACGGCATATTCAGAGCGAAATGGCCCGCGCCGCGATGGTCCAATGAGCCTGCCTCTGCCCACCATCGCCAGCCGGGTCATGACCACCCCGGGGTACAGCTTCCCCAAGACCCTGGAAAAGATCCGAGCGATCACCACCCAACTCAACGCGCCCCTGCGGGTGATGGAATCCTTGATCCAGTCGGATCCGATGCTCACGGCGATGATCCTCAGCCAGGCTGAGCAGGCCAACCGCGGACGCGAGTCCTTGCGCATCGATGAGGCCATCAAGGAACTGGGTCTGGGCGGCATCGCCGGCCTGGCCCAAGGCTGCATGCTGGTGCCCGAGGCCGCCCGCAGCCGCCTCGCGGGCAACTGGTCCCTGGCCAAGGCCACGGGGGTGATGGCGCCGATCCTCGCCCGCATCGCCCAATCCCACCTGCCACCGGATGTACTGACCAAATACGACCCCGGGACCCTGGCAACCTGCGGTCTCCTCCACGACCTGGGCACCCCGGTGGCACTCCTCCGCTTTCCCGTCGAATACGCCCGGGCGGAAGCCCGTCTGGAGGCCGGCGACGGTCCCTTCGGCACCCTGGTGAAGCAAGAATTAGGGGCGGAAGCCGGGGATCTGGGCTACATCCTGGCCCGGAACTGGAGCCTGCCCAAGATCATCCAGCACGTCATCCGCTACCATGCCCGGCCGATCTCCACCGACGAGCACGTGGAACTATGCATGGTCATCCACCTGTCCCGGTTCCTGGTGCGGGCCTGCGGCTTCGTCACCGGCGCCGACCGGTTCGTCGATTCCATCGACCTGCGGATCACCGGGGCGCTGCATCTGCGTTTGGAGGACCTGGCCCACGCCACCCGGGAATTCCTCGAAGCCTGGGAAGAACTGGAAGCCTTCGAACCGGCGTGATTGCACCGCCTCCGGACGGCCCACGATGCCGCCCCATTCCGGAGAATCCCATGTCCGCTGCCCCCGCCGCCGCCCCCGACGTCATGAAGAAGCTGGTCGCCCTGTGCAAGAACCGGGGCTTCGTCTTCCAGTCGTCGGAGATCTACGGCGGCCTGAAAAGCGCCTACGACTACGGCCCGCTGGGCGCGGAACTGAAGCGGAACATCATGTCCGAGTGGTGGAAGGACATGGTCACCACCCGGGAAAATGTGGTGGGCATCGATGCCTCCATCATCATGCATCCGAATGTCTGGCGGGCTTCGGGCCACGCCGCCGGCTTCGCCGATCCCCTGGTGGACTGCACGGTGTCCAAGGAGCGCTTCCGCGCCGACAAGGCCCCCCGGCCCGCCGCCCCCTGCGAACTGCCCCTGACCTGCCCCGACAAGGGCAAGGCCAAGGACTGGGCGGAACTCATCGAGAAGGTCCACGGGATCACCCTCCAGCGGAACGACAACGTGCTCCATGGCCTGCGGGCCATCAGCGCCACGGAATTCGGCTTCTTTCCCACGGGTCCCAGCGAACCGACCAAGACGTGGCCCTGGCGCGGCTATGTCAGCCCCCTCATCGGCTCGCCGTTCCTGACCGCGGAAAAGCAGTTCAACCTGATGTTCCGCACGCCCCTGGGCGCGGTGGATCCGATGACCGACGTGGCCGAGGTCACCGCCAAGCTCACCGCCGAACCCGACCTGGCGGCGGCGATCACCGCCCACTTCGGCCGGGCCGTCACCCCGGAATCCGCCCTGGGCAAGGCCGTCGCTTCCGGCGACCGGGCGAAGATGCTCCGGGCTGTGGCCGAACAGGTCAGCGGCAGCGCCATGGTCTACCTCCGCCCGGAGACCGCCCAGGCGATGTTCGTCCAGTTCAAGAACGTGATGAACGCGATGTCACTGAAGCCGCCGTTCGGCATCGCCCAGATGGGCAAGTCGTTCCGCAATGAAATCACCGTCGAGCACTTCATCTTCCGCTCCTGCGAGTTCGAGCAGATGGAAATGGAGTTCTTCTGCGAGCCGGGCACCCAGGCGACGTGGATGGACTACTGGAAGGAGCAGCGGATGGCCTGGTGGCACCGCTACGCCAACACCCCCAGCAAGTTCAAGTTCCGCCCCCACGAAAAAGACGAGCTGGCCCACTACGCCGACCAGTGCTTTGACGTGGAATACGAGTACCCCTGGGGCTGGGGCGAGCTGGAAGGCATCGCCAGCCGCACGGATCACGACCTCCACGCCCACCAGGACGCCAGCGGCGAGAACCTGGAATACATCGACCAGGAAAACGCCGATCCCAAAACCGGCAAGAAGCCCTGGCGCTACCTGCCCTACGTCATCGAGCCCGCC
>CANIXE010000114.1 GCA_947470885.1 Planctomycetota bacterium | reverse complement strand
TCGGGCGCAAGGCGCGGTAGACGGTGAGGGCGTTGTGGGTTACGGAGCGCCAGCTTGGCTTCGGTTATATCGTCAGCGATGACTGGCGCGGAAATCAGGTCGCGCGTCATCCCGAGGCCGAGCTGGCGCTCGGCGCTCCCAGTGGCCATCGCAAGTCCCTGACCATTTTCGGGTCATGTCATGCCACCGGAGTCGAGCTGATGCCGGCGTTCCCTGGGCCATCAGCCGAACGGGAAATACCCCTTCGCATTCCGGTAGCTGACATCCGCGATCAGTTCCCCCACCAGGGCGTGGTCATCGGGCACCAGGCCCTTCGCCATGTCCTGGCCGAGGATGCGGCAGATCAGGCGGCGGAAGTATTCGTGGCGGGTGTAGCTCAGGAAGCTGCGGCTGTCGGTGAGCATGCCCACGAATCGGGACAGCAGGCCCAGTTGGCTTAGGTTTTCGATTTGCCGGGTCATTCCGTCCAGCTGGTCGAGGAACCACCAGGCTGATCCGAACTGCATTTTGCCGGCGACGGAACCATCCTGGAAGCTACCGCAGAGGACGGCCAGGGCTTCGTTATCCCGGGGGTTCAGGTTGTAGAGGATGGTTCGGGGGAGGGCGTTGCGATCATCCAGTCGACCGAGGAATTGGGCCAGGGGGCGCACGTAGTCCTTGGCCGAAATGCAGTCCCAACCGGTATCCGGCGCGAGGGTGCGGAACATCCGGGGATTGGGATTGCGCAGGGCGCCGAGGTGGAGCTGTTGAACCCAGCCCTTGGCGTGGTCCAACAGGGCCAACTCGTCCATCATTCGCGCCTGGAAGCGATCGATGGAATCCGGGGACACCGAGCCTCCGGACCGGATGGACGCGAAGATCGTCGTCGCCAGGCCATCGTCGGCGGGATTTGCGGGGAAGCCTTCCAGGCCGTGGTCCGACAAGCGGCAGCCCTGGGCATGGAAATAATCGTGACGTTTGCCTAAGGCCTTCAGCAGGTCCTGGAAGGTGCTGATGTTCAGATCCGCCACCGTCCCTAGACGATCCACGTAGGCGTTGAATTTCACCGGATCTTCGATGGCCATCGCCCGGTCCGGGCGCCAAGTGGGGAGCATCCGCACCTTCGCCGTGGGATCGGCGGCCAGGGCCCGGTGGTGCTCCAGGTTGTCGATGGGATCGTCGGTGGTGCACACCAGTTCCACCCGCATCTGGGCCATGATCCCCCGGGCGGAAAACGCCGGCGTAGCCAGCTTGGCATTGCACTCGTCCCAAATTCCCTGGGCGGTGGCCGGGGACAGGGTGCGATCGCTGATCCCGAAGGGTCGGCGCAGTTCCAGGTGAGACCAGTGGTACAGGGGATTGCGCAACAGCTTGGGCACAGTGGCGGCCCACTGTTGGTACTTTTCAAAATCGCTGGCCCCTCCGGTGCAGTACTGTTCGGCGATTCCATTGGAGCGCATCGCCCGCCATTTGTAATGGTCGCCCTTCAGCCAGATCTCCCCCAGGTTGGCGAAGCGGTGGTCCCGGGCCACCAGTTCCGGCGGCAGGTGGCAGTGATAGTCGATGATCGGCAGGTCCGCCGCCACCTCATGGTACAGGCGCCGGGCCTGGGGGGTGTCCAACAGGAAATCAGGGGTCAGGAAGCTGGTCATCTCAGACTCCGGCAAACGACGTGAAGCCGCCGTCCACCGCAAGGTTGGCCCCAGTGACGAACGAGGCGGCATCCGAGGCCAGGAACACCAGGGCCCCGCCCAGTTCCTTGGCTTCGCCATAGCGGCGCATCGGCGTCTTGGCGATCACCTTCTTGCCCCGGGCGGTGGGGGTGACTTCATCCTTTTCCAGCAACAGGTAACGGTTCTGGCTGGTGATGAAGAAACCGGGGGTGATGGCGTTTACCCGGATGTTTCGGGGTGCCAAGTGGGTGGCCAGCCACTTGGTGTGGTTGTCCACCGCGGCCTTGGCGGCGGCATAGGCCCCCACCTTGGTCAGGGGCTGGGTGGCGGCCACCGACGAGATGTTCACCACGCTGCCGCCGGTTTCGAGCATCGCTTCGGTGAACACCTGGGAGGGCAGCAGGGTGCCCATGAAATTCAGGCGATTCACCGCCTCAAATCCAGCCAAGTCCAGGCCGAAGAAGGACTGTTCCCGGGCGGTATCGGCGGTGAATTGTTCGGCGGGGGTCGTACCCTTGGGATCATTGCCGCCGGCGCCGTTCACCAGGATATCCAGGCGTCCCCAGGTTTTGAGGATCGTTTCCCGGGCGGCGATCAAGGCCGGGCGGTCCAGAACGTCCGCAGCGACCACGAGAGTCTGGTCATAACCCTTGGCGGCCAAGGCTACCTTGAGTTCCTCGGCCACCGCTGCCCGGCGGGCCAGGAGGGCGACTTTGGCTCCGGCGGCGAGGAGGGCTTCCACCATTGCCGAGCACAAGACTCCGGTGGCTCCGGTGACGACGGCGACTTTGTTGTTCAGGGGCATGATAGGACTCATGTGGTCAAGGGTTGGATGAGGAGGACGTGGTTGAAGGCGTGGCCGGGGAATTTTACGGATTCACCCGGATGGAGGGTCTTGGTCCACAACGTGGCGTCCGCGCGATTCAATTCGTGATCCCGCCATACTACCGAAGCACAGGATGCTGGGAGGATTGCAGTTCTGACAGACCATCTCCCGGGACTGGCGTTCGCCTCGGTGCGGACGGTGGCGGGATTCGCGCGGTGCAGTCCCCAGAGTTTTGCCTGGGGGATGGTGGTGGACTTTACCAGGGTCAGGTCGAAGGCGGCGGTGTAGGGCTCGAAGTGCCGTTCCACCTTCCTACCGTTTCCTTGCACAGCTCTGACCGTGCCTGCGCGTACCTGGCGAAGTATCAGCCGACGGCCTGCTTCGGCGGTGGTCCTGGTGAGCTTGTGGCGATACCAGCTGGCGGTGTTGTCCGCCTGGCCGGATTGGCGGAAGGTTTGGGGGACGGTGACTAAGTTCCAGGTGGAAATCCCGGGGATCTTCAAAATGCCCCTGGGGGCGGCATCCTGGGCAAACGACCAGTTGGGTAGGCCGAGGACTTCCCGGGATTCGATACCGAAAGCGTTCCTCATCATGACATAGAAGATGAGGATGAGGAGATACAGGGGAGAACGGGAACCATGAATTTTCTAAGGGTTTGGTGGCGCTGGATGACGCCGGCCGTGTTACATCACCGGACATCCGAGCGATGAGCGCAGCCCGAATTCCAGACCCCGCAATTCAGCCAGGCCGATGACCCGGCCACCGAACGAATAACCATTGTAGCACTTCTTCGCACGGTCGATGTCCATGAGCTTGCCATGGTCAGGACGCACCGGGATCAACCAGTCAGCTTGGCCCGCGGCCTTACGCCGTTCCTCTTCCCGGATCAGGGCAGTCATGGTCCGCACCATGTCCACGTGGCCAGTGAGATGGTTGGATTCGTGGAAGGTGCGGCGGTTCACTTCCTTTTCGTTCCGGGTCGCCGGGTAGGTCACGTTGCGCAGGTGGGCGAAATGGATGCGCGGGGCGAATTGTTCGAACATCGCGGCGGGGTTGTTCTCGGGCCGACCGCCGAACGAGCCGGTGCATAGGGTGAGGCCGCAGTTCGCTGAGGGCACGGCGGCGAATAATGCCACAACATCCTCGGCACAGGACAGGATCCTGGGCAAGCCGAAGATCGGTCGGGGCGGATCGTCCGGGTGGATGGCCATGCGGATTCCCAGGCGGTCGCACAGGGGCATGATCTCGCTCAGGAAATCCACCAGGTTCTGGCGCAGGCGGTTGGCGTCGATGCCCCGGTAGCGTTCCAATTCGGTCAGGAATTCCGCTGGAGTCAGGTCGTCCACCGTGCCCGGCAGGCCCATGAGGATGCTGTTGGAGATGCGCGCCTTCTCTTCGTCGGTGAGACGGGCGAACAGGGTCTTGGCCCGGTCCACCTCATCGGCGGAATACGAGGCAGAGGCGCCTGGGCGTTTGAGGATGAACAGGTCGAAGGCGGCGATGGCGTCGGCGTCGCAGTTCAGTACCGAGCTGCCGTCGGGCAGCTCCATTTCCAGGTCGGTGCGGGTCCAATCCAGGACCGGCATGAAGTTGTAGCAGATGGTGGTCAGGCCGTGCTTCGCCAAGTTGGTTAGGCTCTGCTTGTAGACTTCGATGCGTTCCCGCCAGGGGCCCCGCTGGGTCTTGATGTCCTCATGGACGGCGACGCTTTCCACCACCGACCAGCGCAGGCCGGTGGGGCGGTTGGTCACGGGGTCGAAGGCGACTTCTTGGACCCGCTTGGCGATTTCGGCCTCGGTCCACAGGTCTCCGCAGCGGATGTGGTGGAGGGCGGTGACGATATCCGTCGCCCCCGCCTGGGCGATATCCCGCAGAGTGATGGGATCCTGGGGACCGAACCAACGCCAGCTTTGCCGCATGCTTCCTCCGGGGTGATGGGCACAACTTAACCACCGGGCAGTCGACTTCCCAGGACCAAGTTATGCAAGCCAGATGACGGAATGTGCAGAGCCGGTCACTGTCCGGGAAGGTTGACCGGTATCGGATCGTGACCGGTGATGCCCCACGCTCCGGTGAGCCAAGATGCAGGCCGAACGGTGAAGCGGTGGTTGGACAGCAGGGGCACGGCAGAGGTGAACATACCGCCCTGGATTGCCAGGTTGATCCTTGCCTCGGCCCCGCCCCGGGCGTCCCCGGCCACCGGCTTCCACGAAATCAGGGTGATGGTGGCGGAGATTGGTTCCTCCCGGTTCATCAGGAAGACCTGGGCGAAAATCCGTTTGGCATCCCCCCGGGCAGTCCCTGGGTCGTGGAGCACCTGGGGCCAGGTGCCCGCCAAATCGTAGTCGGGATGGATGCAAGCCAGGATCTCGCTGGCATCCTTATCGTGGAAGGCGGCTTCCAGGCGCTCGAACAGCCGGGGAATCTGCAGCGCTGGACGACGTTGCCACCATAACCAGCCGCCGATTAGGGCGACGATGGCGAACAGGACCGGAACGAGGATCTTCGGCGGGGGCAGGGTCATGGGAGGGGGGCCGGAGGGGGAGACACGACGGAAGTGGGCAGGACGGCCTCGGCGGTCAGGACGTCCAGGCAGGAAGCCCGGATGCATTCCACCAGGCGCCGGGTGGAAACGCCGACGCTCCCCAAGTGGGTGCAGAATGCCCGATGGCCCCGGCTGGCCCGGTAGTCGGGCTGGCGGCTGGGCATGGCCAGCAGGGATTCCATCAGGGGGACCGCATCGTCCACCATCAGGACTCCCAAATAAACCACCATTCGGGAAGTCTGGCGCAGGCTGGCACCGAGGATCTTCCGGCGTACACCGTCGGTGCCTTCCAAGGTCAGGTCGCCGTGACCTTTGCACACCGGAGCGGGGCCGCCGGCAGCGACGACCCCGGGAATCAGGGCGTTGTTCACCAGGGCGAAATAGCAGTCGGATCCGATTTTGGTCGGGGCTAGGCGGATCGCCACCACCACCATTCCCGGAGCCAGGACCACAGCCCCACCGCCGGCGACCCGGCGATGGATAGGCACTCCCGCAGCTCGGGCCGCATCCACCAGGCATTCCCGCTCTGGGTCTTGGTGGCGGCCGATCACCAGGCGGGTATCCCGGGGTTCGAATACCCGCAGCCATGGCGCGGCGGGATCAAGGACGGATTCCCCCAGGGGATCTTCCGGGCCACCGGGATTGGCGGTGACGATGTGGGGTTTCGGTTCCTCGAATCCGGACATGGGCGGGATGCTGGGCGACGGACCAGGGCGGCAATGGCAAGTAAACCGCCAGGTGGACCAAGCCGGCACGCGCCTGGACTGGTGCTGTGGAGGTGAATCATCCCCAGCCACCGCAAGGACGTCCCCATGAGCATCAGCCGCATCCAGCCCCGTGAACTCGCACCCCTGTTGGCCAATGGCTCCCGACCCACCCTGGTGGATGTGCGGACGCCCCAGGAATTCGCCGCCCGCCATGTCCAGGGCGCGGTGAACCTGCCCCTGGACCAGGTGGCGGTGCCGGCGGTGGCGGCCCTGCGCCAGGGGCCTGGCCCGGTGTACCTGCTGTGTGCCGCCGGGACCCGGGCCTTGGCCGCCGCCGAACGTCTGGCCGCCGGGGGCATGACCGAGGTGGTGGTGGTGGATGGCGGGACCACCGCCTGCGTTGCCGCTGCCCTCCCCCTGGCGGGGAGTGGCGGCAAGGTGTTTACCCTGGAGCGCCAACTGCGCACGATCATCGGCACGGGGGTGCTGGCGGGCGCCCTCCTGGCCTGGCAGGTCCACCCGGGCTGGATCGGCCTGTCGGCGTTCTTCGGCGGTGGGTTGCTGTTCGCCGGCCTGACGGACATCTGCCCATTGGCGATCCTGTTGGCGGCGATGCCCTGGAATCGGACCCCCGTCAAGGCGGGGCCGGTGGCGAAATCCTGCTGCGGGTGAGCCCCGAGGTGCTGGTCATGACCTCATGGAGCGCCGAGCGCCAGCTCGGCTTAGGTGGCGCCTGCATCGACGACTGACGCGGATTCCAGCTCGGCATCGTCCCGATGCCGAGCTGGCGCTCGGCGCTCCCAGGGAAAGCCGCTGCTGTACTACGATTTTCGTTGAACCGTCGGAGCCATCAGCCGAATTTAGTTCCGACCCCGCACGGTGATCAGCGTGGTTTCACCATCGGTATCGAAGGTCACCACCTCACCCAGGAAGCGGGCGATGATGGCGGCATTCGTCCGGGTGTGCTCACTTACGACCCCGGTGCGGAACCGGCCGCCGGCACCGATGGCCAAGGGCAGCAACAGCTGATCCGCCAGGTGTTCGCACACCGGCGCGGTGCCTTCGCCATGGCGCCGGACCTGGGTGGCGCATTCCTGGGCGACTTTTTCCGAGAATTTCCGCAGTTCCCCGAAAGCGGTGAACACCGCAGTCACCTGGGCGTGGCGCAACCGGGCGATGATGGCATTGCCCGGACCGTCGGCATCGACCTCCCGCTCATCGACTTCATCGTGGCTCCAGTGCAGACCATGCTTCAGGGCCATGGCCTCCCGGTTGGCGACGTGGGCCGGCAGGTTGGCCAGGAGGACCTCGGCGTGGCGGCCGATGGCCTTACCCCGTTCCAGCAGCTCCAGGGGCGCCTGAGCCTGCCAGG
>CANIXE010000113.1 GCA_947470885.1 Planctomycetota bacterium | reverse complement strand
TCCTGGAGCTGTCGGCTGCCCACCTCTTGGCGGTTGAGGTGGACCAGCACCGGGCCGAGGATCGCCGCCAGGCGTTCCAGCACCGCCGGGTCAGCGCCCGGGGCGGTCTCCAGCAGGCCCACGGGGGCTTGGCGGGAACGCAGCAGCCAGCGGTTCGGGCCGGTGCCATCGCTGAAGGGCAGGTCCGTGTCACCCCGTTCGCACCCGAAACCGGCGGCGGGTTAGAACACCTGGGCATCCAGGTCCGCCAGGTACAGCTGGGCGGGTTGGGCCCCCGCCGCCTCCAGCATCCGTCCCAGGCGGCGGATCAGGGAACCGCTGGATTCGCACTCCAGGAGGGCGTCCACCACGTCACCCAAGGTCTGGGGACATTCACCTTCAGGAGTGGCCATGACCAAGCTGGAAACATCGTTCATGGGGGAGGATACCCCACAATCAGCGTCCTGCCCAGGCCCTGATCCGTTCGGCCCGCCGGCGCTGGAGCCGGGTCACCAGGGGGTGCATCACGGCGAACCCGACCGCCCCCAGAAGTATCCCCACCACCAGGCTGCCGACGATTAGAGGGGTAAAAAGGCGGGTCACGGAGCCGGTCAGATCGGCGCTGATTTCAGTCCAGCCCACCGGGGGCAGACCCAGCAACCAGGCTCCGGTGCGATAGCAGCCGAACACCAGGGGCAGGAGGGTGAAAGGATTGTTGAACCAGGACCAGACCAGGCAGATGACGATGTTGCCCCCCAGCAAGCGGGCCAGGGCGACGCCCACCACGGTTTGTCCCAGGGTGGGCAGAACACTGCAAAACAGGCCACAGGCGGTGCCCATGGCTACCCGGTAGGGGGTGTCGTCCAGGCCAATGGCCCGGCGACCCAGTCGGATCCCCGCGTAGCGCCAGCGTCGATACCAGGGCTTGTGAGTGGGAGGTGCGGGCCAGGGCGCCTTGACGGCGTTCACCATTGGTAGGCGAGGGTCAGGTAGGCCCGGGTGTCCTTGTGGACATCCAATTGCTTGGCCACGCCGAGGCCGGGATTCAAGTCCAGGGCCCAGGCTTCCAGGTTGGCATGCAGTTCGCCCCCGGCGCTGCGGATCCAGTTCCCTTCCCCCAGGATCCGGTCCGGCGAGATCTTCCCGGCGTCGGTGAATCCCTCGAGCACCAGCTGGCGAATGGCAAATGGCGTGGTGCCGAAGCCCTGGAACGGACGCCATACCGGCAGGCGATAGGCCAACGTGTAGGTCGCCAGATACGGCCCCGAGGCCACCAGGGGGTAGCCGCGCACGCGATTGTAGCCCTGGGGTCCGCCCACGGCGAACTGGCTTTGCAGGATCTGATCGCCGTCGGCGTCGCTCCAACCCAGACTGCCAGCTGTGACAACTTGGTGGCCTGCCTCGGGCCAGACGCTCCACACCCGGGCCAGGCTGGCGGTCAGTTTCCGCCGGGCCAGTTCGCCCCCCAGACCGCTGTGGCGGTAGACCAGGGCGAACTCCGTGCCGGCCTCAGTGGTGTAGCTGGTGGGGAAGTAGTTGCTGCTGGAACGGGCCAGGGCGACTTCGACGTACTGTTCCTGGCCGGCAAAGGGTTGTTGGGAAACGATGGGCCGGCCATTGCGATCCTCCGCGCTGGCCGGGGCTTCCTTCCACCGGCTGACGCCCACCGCGAGGTAGCTCTGCATCCGCCAGACATTCCCCGCCAGGCCGTAGCCCACCCGACCTTCGGCAGTCTCGATGTTTTCAGTGTAGTCCTGGAGGACACCCCCGCTGTCCACCACCCGGTCGTTCCAGGTGCGTTCGCTGCGCCACACCGCCGCGGCGGCCTGGAGGGTGTAGGGGGCGTAAATGTAGGCGGCCAAACCCACCGGAGTGCTCTTGGTGTCGCCGATGCCGACGCTGGCCAGGGCCTGGTGGGTATTCAGGGGATCCGCCGCCTTGCCCACCACCCCCAGACCGCCTTCCGGGGTCACCAAGGTCGTGGGGGTCCAGAACAGGGGCCGTAGTTCCGCCAAGCCGTGGTATGGGCTGATGGTGGCATCAGGGAGGTTGGCGGGTTCCTTGGGCAAGGGTGTGGGTTGTTCGCCAACGAGGGTGTTGAGGGGCACGCTTACGGTGGTGGCCGGCACCGGCGCGGGCCAGGCCAGGGTCAAGGCGGGGACCTCCTTCGCCCAGGTGGCGGGATCGTTGGCGATTTTGGCCAGGAAACTGCCTTCCCGATCAAAGGCCACCAGGGCCAGTTGCCGGCCATCTGGTGAGGGCACGCAGGCGATCACTCCGCCGATGACGTTGGTGATGGGCACCAGGGCCGGATCTTGGACCGCCACCCGATACGCGTTAGCCACTCCGGTGTGGTCGGCACAGAAATACAGGTGGGCACCATCCGCAGAGAACACCGGATGGATGATTCGACCCCGAACCTGGGCCAGGATGGTGCGCTTGTCGGGATCCCCCAGGGGGGCCAGCACCAGGCGGGATCCGGCGGCATCGGTTTCCACCCAGACCAGATCGTCATGGCGGGGCCGGAACACCGGGGACCAGGGCTGGCCCTGGGTCGCCACGGTGGTCCAAGGTTGGTCCCCTGGGGCCAGGAACTGGTGGACCAGATCATCTCCCACCACGGTGGCCCGGAGGATCAGTTCATGCCGGCCAGCAGCCCCCAGGCGGAGGGCGGCCACCTGGTAGTGGCGCAGGCCCGACGAGGAATTCGTGCTGGGGACGGTCCGCAAGGCGGGCTGCAACAGACGTTCCCCGGGCAGGCGGGTGATGAAGCCCCCAGGGGTCCGCAGGTGCAGGCGACTGGGCATCCCCGACGAGCCGGTGCGGCGTACCGGTTCCGACCAGATCACCGCGCCGTCATCGGCGCTGCGGACCTCGCCCCGGGCATAGGCCGAGCGCCAGGTCTGGTGGGGCGTCCCATCCCCATCAATGACGGCGAAGCTCGGGGTGTCATAGGCGCCGGCCCAGGCGGCGAAAAGCCGGCCATCCGCCAGCCAAGCCGGGGCGCCGATGGCGGTGTCCCCCGGGGTCAGGCGTTTCAGGTCGGTAACGGTTGCCTGGCGCAGGCGGGCCAGTTGGCCCTCCTGTTCCGTCAGCAGGGCCTGGCGGGCCTCGGCGATCATCCCGGCGTGGTTCCGACCGTAGACCTGACGTGCTCCCCGATCAAAAAAGAATGGCCAGGATTTTCCCTGGCCGGTGATGGCCTTCCACAGGGGCACCTGACCGCCGTAGGCCGCCTGGAGCCAACGGGTGTAGGCCAGGCCGTAGAGGTAGACTCGATTGCCGTAGGGCCAGCGCTGGAAGCCCCGGCGCCATTCGCCCACCGGGGGGATCGCCCCCGCGTCGGCGTCCAATCGCCACACCATGTGGGTCAGGCTGTCCCGGCCCCGGCCGCCCCAGGCGCTGGCGGGGTCGGCGTACTGGGTTTCGGCCCATTGGGCCAGGCCCTCATGCCAGAAGAACGGGCTGGTGGCGTGGGGTGGGATGGTGAAATACGCAGCAAGCAGGGACAGGGGTTCGTCGGGCATCACCCGACCAAAGATCCGCTCGGTCACCGCCGACACTTTATGGGGGCGATCATTGCTCAGGTGGTGGGTGGCCTCGTGGATGAAGGTTCGCAGGAACACGTCATCGCCGTCAAAAATCCCCGACCGGGGCAGGGCTGGGGCCAGTTCGATCTGGATCAGGGGCCTGGGAACCACCGTGGAAAAACCATTGTGATCGTCGACGTCGTCTCCCACCAGCAGGGACAGAGGAGCTTGGATCGTGTAGCCCGCATCCCGGGCGAGGTGGACGTAAATCCCATCCGCCCGCTGGATCAAGGGGCGTAGCTGTTCCGCCTGGTCCGCCGGGACCAGGGCGTGGAGATGGGGCGTATCGATGATCGCATGATCGCGGCCAGGGAGCACCAGGGTGGCATCTGCCCCGTACAGAACTCCGCCGGCCACCGCCAGGGCGGTGCAGACGAGGTGCTTCATAGTCCGAAGAACCAGCAGACCGGCCGGACTAGCCAGGGCTTGTCGATGATCTGACCGGCGCGCATGGCTTTCATCTTCGCCGTCAGTTTGTCCCGGAGATGCAGGCGGAAATACAAGGCGAATCGGTACATCAGGATGGCGAACAGGGGAGCGAAGCAGAACCCCAGGACCGTCAGGCCCAGGTACCCCGTGTGGGACCACAGGCTGGCGTTTAGGAAAGGGATGTCTGCGCAATTCGCCGCCATGTCGTGGAGGCTATCTCCGATCAGCAGGGCCGGGCCATGGAGCACCTGGGTCAGCAACTTGGTGACCCCCAGGAACAGGAACACCGTGGCCAAGTGGACATTGAGGATGAACACCAGGGCGATGAGGATCAGGGCCAGGGGCGAAGGACCGTAGCCCAGGGGGAAAATGGGCAGGAAACCCAGCAGGGTCCCCAGGAATGTCCCCAGGAACAGCTGCCAGGGGGCGGCATCGGAGGCCAGGGCTTTGATCAGGTTGCGCAGCAGGCGGTAGAGGAGGAACACGGGGGGCTCGCTTGGCGGAGGGTGGGTGGTGGATGGGTGTTCAGCGTCAACGGCCGAACAAACCTTTGAGGGCATCCTTGCCCGCATCCACGGCCTTCTGGGCCTCGGGATTCTTCTGGATCTGGTCCTTTACCGCGTCGTTCAGCTTCTCCTCGCCTTTCTTCAGGGCCTTCTGCTTCTCTTCCTCCAACTTGGCCTTGGCCGCTTCTTTCAGGGCATCCTTAAGGGCGTCCTGATTGTCGGCGATGACCCGTTGCAGACCACTGTCGGTGATGGTGGGTTTTACCAGGGTGCCCCCCAGCTTCACCGGCCAGGATATGGTTCGGCCCTTGAGGGCGTTGATGATCGGTGCCGCCTGGCGCAGGTGGTCGTCGGTGTTGGCGTTCGGGGTCAGGGTCAGGCCGGTGAGCTTGGCCGTAAGGTCGCCATCCAGCAGCCAGCCAGTCCAGGTGTTGTCGCTGACCACCGCCGCGGTGCCGGCCAGACCGCTGTTGGCCAAACCGCCGCCGATGGCTGGGGAATCCAGGGCCGATAAGGGAACGGCGGGGGCCTGGAAACTCAAGCTGCCGGTGTCGTCCTCCTTGCGGACCACAGCCAAGGAGATTTCCCCGGCGCCTTTGGTCTGGACCTTGGCGTTGAGGGTCATCCGTTCCCCAACATCCTGACGCAGGGCGACATTGGTGCCTTCCAAGGCAAAGCTGGTGATGTCGAAGACGCTTTCATCCGGTAGGGGCAAACCCTTGCCGCTGACTGCCAGGCGGCGGACCACGACCCGGGGGATGTGCCGACCTTCCGTGGGGATGGGCTGGTAACGCTGGGCCTTGGGCCAATCCACGTCGAATTCCGGGGCGGGGCGCTCCGGCTTTTTGGTGGTCTCGGAAGGCTTGTTCTTGGCGGCCTCCTGTTCGGCCTTCTTCTTCTCGCTGTATTTCTGGTACTGGTCCATGCCCTGCTGGTACAGCTTCTGCCAATCGATGGGCGTGCCCGGCTTGGCGTCGGGCTTGGCGGGTTCATCGGGTTCCACCGCCTTCACCCGGCCATCCGGCCCCCGGCGCAGGCTGCCGCTCAGGCCTTCGATGGCGAGTTCCTGGATGACAATGTCGTTGAGATGCCAGGAATCCCCCAGGGCCAACTGGGCGTTCAGGCGATCCATCGAGACCACGTCTTCACCGGTGGTGATGAGCTGGACTTTCAAGGCCTCGCCGCCCACCCGGGCCGAGAACACGCTGACGGACAAGGCGTCCGGATCCGCCAGCTTCCAACCCTGACTGGCCAGGCCGTTGACGATTTTTCGCTTCACCCAGGCCTGGATCACCAGGGGGGCGATCACCGCCACCAGCAGGATGAACACGAACAGGGCGATGAACCCCCACCAGCGGATGAAGCCCGGGGGCTTTACGACCTTTGCGGTCGGCTCGGTGGGGACGATAGGCTCGGCGGTGGACATCGGGGCCTTTCAGGCGTGCTTCAGATCAGGCGGCGAAATCTGGGATAGTTTGGGTCTTGCCACAGTGGGGGCAGGGCATCCGGTCCCCGGCCAGACGGTGGGCCACGGAATACCAGCGGGCGCATTCACTGCAGACAGCGGCGTCCTTTGGATCGCCCTCTTGGCGCTTCACCACCGGAGCGATGGCTTGGCTGCGGAATTCTTTTTCTTGGGCGGCATGGGCGAGGTCCCCACCGTGGAAGGTCAGGCGCACAGCCCCGGCCTTGATCACGTCGTTTTCCAGCAGGGCGACTTTGCCTTCAACCTTGGAGTCATTGACCCGGGTCCCATTGGCGCTGTCCAGGTCCTTGAGCATCCAGGTGACGTTGTCGTCTTCGCCCTCCCGGATCAGCACCAGGTGCTCCCGGGACATGGAATTGGACCGTACCGTGATGCCGGCGGACGAGGATCGGCCGACGGTGATGCGGTCCTTGTCGAGGGGGGATCGGGAATACCCTTCCTCCCCCTTGATGCGGATAGTGAGGTAAGCCATTGGCTGAGGGGAATACAAGGTCCCCCACTTCGTTCAAGGACCACCGCGTCTTCCCAGGAGTTCTGTCAGATGGACCAGTTCACGACCGTCGCCACCATGCGCGCCTGGAGCCGCGACCGCCAACTCTCCAAGGAGCGCATCGCCTTCGTCCCGACGATGGGGGCTCTCCACGCTGGGCATCTGTCCCTGGTGGCCCATGCCAAGGGTGTTGCCGACCGGGTGGTGGTTTCGATCTATGTCAATCCGACCCAGTTTGACCGTCCGGAAGATTTGGCGGCTTATCCCCGGACAGTGGAAGCCGATCTGGCGTTGTTGCAGGCGGCCGGGGTCGATGCGGTGTACCTGCCGGCGGACAAAGAGATGTACCCCAATGGCTACTGCACCTTCGTGGACGTGGTCGGGCCGCTGACGGACAAGTTGTGCGCCATGGCCCGCCCGGGGCATTTCCGGGGCGTCTGCACCGTGGTGACCAAGCTGTTCGGCGCCGTCCTGCCGGACATCGCGGTGTTCGGCGAAAAGGACCTCCAACAGGTCCTGATCATCAACCGGATGGTGGGGGATCTGAACCTGCCGGTGGAGATCCAGGTCGGTCAGACCCTCCGGGATCCCGATGGTCTGGTGATGAGCAGCCGTAACCGCCGCCTGAGCCCGGAATCCCGGGTGAAGGCCTTGAGCCT
>CANIXE010000112.1 GCA_947470885.1 Planctomycetota bacterium | reverse complement strand
GTGACATGGATATTTCGGTAAAGATTCGCTCCTACGATGAGTTCCAGTCCCTGGCGGATGCCTTTGCCCGGATGCGGGACGAGCTGAAACGGGCTGCGGCGGTGCGCCAAGCCTTTGATGGCTTCGTGACCCGGGCCTTGGCGGGCAACGCCCCGCCGCCCAGCGGAGATTTTCCGGGGGCGAAGCTCGCCTGCCAAATCAACCTGGGCAGCATGGCCGCAATACCATTGGCGGAACGTCTGACCAATGCCATGCCCCGGCTGTTCGCCCTGGCCCAAGCCCAAGGCGGCCACCCAGAACAGGTCGATGCCGGCGGGGTGCAAATCGCCTTCCCCGCCACCAGTCCCCATGACCTGCCCCAGGAACGGGCGGTACGGGTGGCCCTGGTCCTCCTGGCGGAACTGGAGCACGGCGGCGCAGACCTGGACCTGTCCATCGGCATCACCATCGCCGGAGCGACCCCGGCCATGAATCTGGCCAGGATCGGCGCCAGCCGGGGCCTGGATCTACTGATCAGTTCCGAGGCCTTCGCCCCCATTCGCCCCGGCTTTTACGCCGACCGATTGGAAAATATCCCGGGCTTGGGTGAGTTGTTCGTCATCAAGGGCGCCGTGTCGGGATGACCCCCCTGGATCCCCGGCTGGTGGATGAGGTCGTCCAGGCCCATTGGCCTGAGGCCGCCTGCGAACTGCGGTGGCGGGATCCCTGGGGCCTGGTGGTGGCGGTGATCCTGTCCGCCCGGGCCACTGATACGGCGGTTAATCGGGTCCTGGCCCAGTTGGACGAACATCTGCTGGGGATCCACGCCTACGCCGTCCTGGATCCCCGGGATCTGGAACCCCTGCTCATCCATCTGCCCCTGTACCGGCAAAAGGCCCGCTCGGTGGTTGAGGCTGCCCGGGCGATCCTCGACCGTTTTGGCGGTGTGGTGCCCCAGAATCCTCGACTCCTGGAAACCCTGCCGGGGATCGGCCGCAAGACGGCCAACGTAGTCGCCGGCAACGCCTGGGGCATACCCGCCATCGGCGCCGATACCCACGTCAACCGTCTCGCCTTTCGCTTCGCCTGGACCGCCAGGGAATCCCCAGGAGACGCCGAACGGGCCATCGAGATCCGTTTCCCCCCGGAACGCTGGGTCCGTCTTTGTCATCAGCTCATCCGTCTGGGCCGACACCACTGCAAACGGGCGAATCCCAAATGCGCCGGCTGCCCCCTGGGCGCAGTCTGCCCCCGCCAGGGTGTAGCCCCGTAAGTGCCGCCGAGGTAGAACAACGGGTCGATGTCGACCGAGCGTGTGGATCTTCTGCCCACCGAAGAAGTGCTGGGATCAGGGGGCGAACACCATGTCGTGGAATTCCACCACGGCGCGGACGGTTCCTGAACCTTAATAACGCAGTTAAGCCTAAATCCGGCGATGGATTCACGCGGAGACGCGGAGGCGCGGAGAAGACAAGAGGTTGAACCAGAAATCGACGTTCACCAGGTGGGTGATCCGTCGATGACGTTGATTCAGCGCGAAAAAACGGTGTTCTCCGCGCCTCCGCGCCTCCGCGCCTCCGCGTGAAAAATCCAATGCGGCATGTAGGTTGAGTTGGCCTTTTGCAGAATCCCTGCTGTATTTTTCAACTTTTACCCTCGATAGTTGTTTCGCCCAAAGGGTGCGTCTGGAAACGCAAGTGGTGCGCAGATGCAAGGCGCTTCAAGCCGCGGCATGGCAGCGCCATGCTGCGCCGCCAGCAGGGGCGCGCTGGCCGGCTGGCCACGCCATTGACGGTCACTGCTGAGCCGTCCACCGGGGCGATGGTCCCGCGTTTCACGCGGGACCATCGGAGATTCCCCCGGAATCAGGATACCACGATCCCCCGTTCACCGACCCGGCGTTCCGCCTGGGTCTCCTCCACCGCAGCCTTCCAGGTCAGGTAGTGGGCGGTGGTCTGGTGGGCTTTGAAGGCCGCTTCGTCATCGTACAGCTCATAGAAGCGGAAGCTGGTGGGATCCCCATTGAGCTGGATCACATCGAAGGCCCGGCAACCCGGCTCCAGCTTGGAGTTCCGGGCGTTCTCCGTCGAGATCTCGATGAACCGGGGGATCTGCTCGGGCTTGATGCGAAAAATGACGATGACCGCGAACATGGCTGGCTCCTGGAATCACCAGGGATGGGGATCACCCCGGGCGATGGGACAGCATGGGCGCCCTGGTAATCCGCCAACTGAACGCCAACCGGGCTCAGCCCCCGGCCTTGGCCACCGCCGCCGCCACCCGCGCCAGGCTGGCCCGGATCGCCCCCTGGGGCGCTTCCAGATCCGCTTCGTATTCCACCACGGCGGTGCCGGAAAAACCGGTGTCCACCAGGGCCTGGACGAAACCATCCACGTCCAGGGTGCCCAGGCCCACGGGCTTTTCCTGCCACTTCCCCTGGGGCGTGAACACGAAGTCCTTGAAATGGACGCCGTGGATCCGCCCGGGCCAGCGGCGGACCCAGGCCAGCGGATCGCCCCCCGCCTGCAGGCACCAGGCGGTGTCGATGCACACCCCCAGGCGGGGACCGCCCAGGGCCAAAAGATGATCCAGCACGTCCACGCTGCCGCCGAACAGGTAGCCGCCGTGGCAGTGGATGGCTAAACGCACGTCGTATTCCTCGGCCAGACGTACCGCCAGGGGCACCGCCTGGGTGAACGAATCGACCTTGAAATGGCAGGTAATAACCTCGGTCCCGGCGGCCCGGGCGAAGGCGAACCATTCCCGTTCGACGGCTTCCCGGCCCTGGAAGGTTTGAACGCCGATGGAGCCGATGGCGACCCCGGCAGCCTGGGCCGCGCCGATCACCGGGGCATGGGCCGCCGGATCGTCAAAGTTGCATTGAACCCCGCACAGCTCCAGGCGATCCAGGCCCAGGGCCCGGACCTGGGGCAGCAGGCTGTCGATGCTGGAAAAATGACGGAGGCTCCAGGACTGGACGCCAACAGTGGGGAAAGTCAATGGGACCTCAGCAGGGGACGGTGGTGGCGGTGGCGGAAGAACGGTAGATGGCATCGAGGATGCGCTGGACCGCCAGGGCCTGGTCCGCCGTGGTGGCCAAAGATTCCTCGCCCCGGAGGTGGTTGATGGCATTGCGGAAGCGGCAGCCGTGGGCGAAGGGCAGCACGCCCACTTCGGGACTGTGGGTGGTGATCCATTCCCCGGCGGCGGAGCGGGTCACCAAGCGGACCTGGCCATCCTCCAGGATCGCGCCGCCTTCGGTACCGAACACCTGAATTCCGCAACGGTCGGGGACCTCCTGCATCGCCGCCCAGGTGGCATCCAGGGCCAGACTGCGGCCGCTTTTCAGACGGATCATCGCCGAGGCAAAATCATCCACATCAAACACCGCCCCCGGGGCGGCATCGCTCTTGCCCCAACCGCTCTCCCCCAGACCTCGATTGCCGAACCGGGTGTAGGTCGCCCCCAGGACCGCCGCCGGCGCGAAATCGCTGATGGTGTACAGACCCAGGTCCAGCATGTGGACGCCAATGTCCAGCAATCCACCACCACCGGACAGGGCCTTCTGACCGAACCATGTGCCCAGCTTGGGAATGCCCCAGCGGCGCTGCCAGAACGCCTTAGCGTGGTAGACCTCCCCCAAGCGTCCGGAATCCACCAGGGCCTTCAGCCGCCGGGCGGGCTCGCTGAACCGCTGGTTCATCCCCAGGCAGAACAGCTTGCCGCTGCGGGCCGCGGCGGCGATCACCTGCTCGGCCTCGGCAGCGTTCAGGGCGAAGGGCTTGTCGAGGAACACGTGCTTGCCCGCCTCCAGGGCAGCGATGGCCAGGGGCGCGTGGAGGGCATTCGGCACGGCGATGGACACCGCATCAACATCGACGGCGGCGAACACCGCGGCCGAATCGGTCACCGCCCTGCCGCCGGTCTTGGCCGCCAATTCAGCCGCCCGAACCGGCGAGGTGTCACAGACCACCGGGATCGTCACCCCGGGAATGGCCAGCAAGGCGGTGGCGGCGTAGTCGGCGATGGCGCCGGCACCCACGAGGGCGACCCGGATCGGGACGGGGGAGGACGTGGCGGACATGGCGACTCCTGGGAACGGTTAGCAGATACGCGGGGATTCGGAAACACTACGTCTGGGAATTCAGACTCGCAATGGGAGGAAGATCCTCAGGATTGGCAAATTCTCGCATGACCCTCCCCGCCCTCCAATTCCTCGGTTACTATCGTCAGGACCCCGGAACCCAGCCCGGCGGGGTGCAGATCCGGGAGGGCTACTGCGTGGTGGAACTGGTCACAGCCGGTCGGGGCTGGATCGACAACCCCGACGGCGGCTGGGACGAAGTGGTGCCCGGGGACCTGCTCTGGCACGAAGGCGGCGAATGGACGATCCGCCGGAGCGACGAAGCGGATCCCTACCACTGCCTGGTGGTCCGGGCCCAGGTCGCCGCCGGCGGAACCCGCTGTCTACCCCGGCGCACGGCCTGGGCTGACCCCGCCCAGGCCATGGCCTTCGCCCAGGAAGCCCTGGCCTGGCAGCGGGACCCCGCCATCCCCCCCGACATCCTGGCCGCGGCGGTTCTTGGCCGCCTGGTCCTGGAAGGCCAGCGCTGGTTGGCCCGGGGCCATGGCGGGGATCTGCCCCCAGCCCTCCTCGCCGCCCGGGACCACCTGAACGAACATTTCGCCCAACCGGTGGCCATCGCCGATCTCGCAGACCTGGCGGGTTGTTCGACCCAGCACCTCCACCTGCTGTTCCGCCGTCACCTGGGGACCACGCCCCACCAGTGGCTGCTGGACCGCCGCCTGCGGGAAACCAAGGAGCGCCTGCTGGCCAGCCGGAAGCCCCTGGCAGAAATCGCCACCGCCGCGGGCTTCACCGATGCCGCCACCTTGTGCCGGGCTTTCCGCCGGGCGATGGGCACCAGCCCCGGGACCTGGCGCCTGCGACCGTGGTAAGGCGTCTCGCTTCTCAGGAAAAACACCGGCTCCTCTAATTTGTCACTGAAAAAAATGCCCTACCGCTGAATCTCGACGAAAACCAGAACTCAGGTTTCCGTGGGAATTGACTCATATGGTTCGCGGATGGCTGCGGCCTTGCGCGAATGCTCGCTCCTTGGGACCTCTTCGAAAGCTGCAATGGTCTGGTGTAATCGGGACAACACCTCAGCCATTTCCCGTGGGGAAGTGGTCAACAAACCCAATTCCCAGAACTCTTCCCACGCCATACCACTCAACTGCAACGCCAAAGCCCAGGCCCGTAATCGACTGGGGCTGATTCCCTTGCGCTTGGCGGTACTGACCGAACTGGCGGTGACTCCGACCAACCGGGCGAAATCCCTAACGCTCAACCCGCGTTCCAGCAGGTGCCGATCCAAGAGGTCGCCGAAAGCGGTTTGGCGTGCCACACAGAAAGCCTAATGGTCATCAGCAAGGACGGCATTGCGACTTTACTGTGTACGCCATATGGCGTACATGGGCCGCATGTGCTGTTCTCTGGTTCATTTCGCCTCGTCCACGGCGTACGCCAAATGACGTACACAACCTGGAGTTCCCCATGAACTGGAAGGCCGCTCTGGTGATTGCCCACCTGGGAGCTGCTGTGGTGGTGGCCCATGGGTTAGCCTATTTAGCCAAGGATGTATTGCCCGTCGCCTGGATGGGCTTGGCGTCCATCATTTTGGGGGCCATCGGTCTCGTGGCCGCCAAACCATTGCGCCGATTCGAGCTGGTACTTTGGGGACGCGGACGGGAACCCCAGGCCGGCGAAATCCTCATGGGCAGGATTCTGTCTGGGTTACTAGCGGGCAGCGGCCTCGGTCTGTTGGCAGTGGTGGCCTGGTGGTGAATAACAAAGCCTTTACCATGATCGAACTGATGGTGGTGATGACCGTCATCATCGCCCTCGCGGGTATTGGATTTCCCGTTTATAACATGGTCCGGGTACGCAGTCAGGTGAATGCGACCCAAGCAACAATTCAGGCATTGGCAGTGGCGATTGCGGCGCAACCCCGACGCACTTGGAGCTACAGCGACAGCACTGGAAATCCAGTGAATCGACCTCTCTTCAATGTGAATTCCCTCGATTCTGCGACTGGAGGTTCTGACACCTGGGGAGATGTCGACATTGACGGCGACCCTGACCCGAATGGGAACAAAATAGTTGATCCAGTAGGATCAACAGCGAACGCCGAACGGAACGCCAGTAACACCGATGGAATGTATGGCCTCGAGAGCGACTTTAATCTTGTTACGACCAATGCCACAAACGATTTATCTGCATTCAAGGATATCGTAGCTTCCGGATATCGTGGCGCGCTCTATCATCTGAGTTTGAGCCTGCCGGCAAATCAGGTCAACATCAAAAAACAACCTATTGACGCTTGGAAAAAGCCCCTGCATCTCCGTTGGGATTCTTCCAAAAGTTGGCCGGGTGGATTCCGGATTTGGTCCAATGGACCCAACAAAATCGACAATTCATTTCCCTACGACCCCACGAAGTCCGACAACACCAAAGCATTTACATTCGTTCCGCGCACCGACGACATCGACAGTGAAGGAAATAAATGAATCGCCGGGGCTTCACCGCCGTGGAAATGGTCACGGTCATCGGCATCATGGTGCTCTTGGTGGCCATGACCGTGCCTGCAATTGGCCCAGGATTGCAACGGGGCCGCGTGAATGATGGCGCGAACGCCATCATCACGGCCCACTCCCAGGCCCATCTCCTGGCCTTGACCCAGGTGGATCCCAATAAAACCGCGAAAAATCAATATTTTGTGATGATCGATTATGAAACCGCGGGGAGTCGATATGTGGTCACGGTCGGAGTCCAAGAAAATGATGGTAGCTTAACGGTTAAACGGACCTTGAAGCTACACCCGGGGGTTTCCGTCTATCGCAAGGACATTGAACTGACGTCGCCATTAACGTGGAACTATCAAAATAGAACGGGATTGCTGATGCCCGATGACACATCGACGACCATGACCGATATAGCAACGTTTTCTGATCCCACCAAGGAATTGAGCGTCCGCCAACGGGGAAACGCCAGCAAGGTCAGGGCCAACATCGCCCTCTACGGCCCTGGAGTGGCACATGCGCAGGACGGCTGATCCGCGAAGGGGTTTCACCTTGACCGAGGTGATGATCAGCCTGGTCATCCTGACCATGGGGATTTGTGCCGTGGCCGCCGTCT
>CANIXE010000111.1 GCA_947470885.1 Planctomycetota bacterium | reverse complement strand
GCACCGACCGCCACCGCCTGGGTCTGCGGGGGATCGGTGTCCAGGCGCCGCAACACGAAGGATGGCAGCGTCTTAAGGAGCTATTAGCAAGCCGGATGGGGGCGGCGGCCTAACGGTACGGCCAGGGCGCCGCAATGGACGCTGGAGGTCCATGACGGAGCACTCTTTGCGGCGCCAGTCCGGTCGTCCGGTCGTCCACCAGCAGTGAGTCTTTCGGATATTCCCGCTAAACATTTGGCTTCAATGACGACCGGACGACCGGACATTTTCATTGAGGTCCCCTGACGGTACGGCACGGCGGGTGCGTTGCTTTCCTCCAAGCCTTCCTCCGAAGGCGGAACGTGAGGGAGGTCACCACGCCATGCGGACAATATCGACATTCGTGTGCTGGGCCGTGTTCGCCCCCGGGCTGGCCTTGGTGCTGGCACCGGCCCAGGCGATGGCCCAGAGCCTGTGGTCCAGCGAATCCCTGGCGGACGGCACCCTCTACACCGATCAGGTGGCCCGGCGCAAGGGTGACCTGCTGACCATTCTGGTGAAAGAGACCACGGCGATCTCGGAAAAAGCCAAGACCGAGACCAAGCGCAAGAACGACATGAGCGCCCAGGTGAACATGCTGCCGGCGACGCCCCAGGTCGCCCCCACCTCTGGGGCCAGCACTGTGGGCACCTTACCGGGGATGGGCGCCTCTTCCGACAAGAACTTCAAGGGGGAAGGCACCTTTGAATCCACCGGCGATGTCCGGGCGACCATCACCGGTCGGGTCCTGGACGTTCTGGAAAACGGCAACTTGGTGATCGAAGGTCGTCGCCAGGTGAAGATCCAGAACGACACCAAGACCATTCTGATCACCGGGATCATCCGCACCGCCGACTTGAAGGCTGATAATACGGTCTTGTCGGAAAAGATGCATAATTTCCAGGTATCCATCGAAGGCGAAGGACCCCTCGCCCGGGCCCAGTCTGAGGGCATTCTGGGCCAGATCGCGGATGTGTTATGGCCCTTCTAACGCAGAAGTCCGGTTGTTGTCTGATCCTCGCCGTGATGGTCGGAATCATCGGCCAGGTGGCCGCGCCCAGCGGCGCTTGGGCCGCCGAGGCCGCTCCGTCATCCACGATGCCTGCGGCAGAGGCGGGGCATTCGACGGATGGCGTCCGCTTGAAGGACCTGTGCGAGATCGAAGGGGTTCGGGAAAACCAAATCAACGGCGTGGGCGTGGTGATCGGCCTGTCTGGTACCGGCGACAAGGCCCCGGGCGCGTTGCGGATGATCCGCCAGTTCATCGACAAGAAGCGGATCGCGCTTTCGGAGGCGGATCTCGCGGCGAAAAACGTGGCGTTGGTGACGGTGACCAGCGACCTGCCGCCGTTCAAACGACCCGGTGATCGCATCGCCAACACCATGGTCGCCTGCGTCAACGACGCCACCAGCCTGCGGGGGGGCATCCTGATCCAGACCGCCCTGACTCCAGGCACCAGCGAAACCGTCTACGCCGTGGCCCAGGGCCCGGTGTCCGTGGGCGGCTTCGGCAATGCCGGCCCAAGCCTGGCCGGTGGTGGCACCGGCCACACCAACATCGAAACCGTGGGCACCATCGCCCAGGGGGCCATTGTTGAGCGGGAGGTGCCCATGAGCCTGCTCTTCCAGGACCGCCTGCAGTTAGTCCTGCGCAATCCCGACTTTGCCACCGCCAGCCGAGTCGCCCGGATCCTCAAGGGTTCCTTCGGGGCGGATCGGGTGGTGGCCGCGGATGCCGGGCGAATCGCCCTGCTGTTCCAGGGCAAACCCACGGAAACCGACTTGGTGGATACCATCGCCAAGGTCATGGACCTGCGGGTGGACCCGGACATGAAGGCCCGGGTGGTGATCAACGCCCGCACCGGCACGGTGGTGGCCGGTCGGGATGTGCGGATCAGCCCGGTGGCGGTCAGTCACGGCGGCCTGAGCCTACGGATCCAGCCGAAACAAGTGGCGGTGGCCGGCACCGCCGGCAATGCGACGACCACAGCGGTGCAATGGATCGACCCCGCCACGAATTTCAAAACCACCAATCCTCCGGCGGGCACCAAGCCCGGCCTGGTCCCCGGTTCCATGAGCGTGTTGGAGGGCGCCACCGTCGAGGACATCGCCAATGGCCTGAACGCCCTGGGGGCCCGCCCCCGGGACCTGGTGGCGATTTTCCAGGCCCTGGTTGGCGCCGGCGCGCTCCACGCCGAATTGGTGGAGATGTAATGCTACAACCAATCGAACATTCGAGCATTCGAGCATTCGAGCATTCGAGCATTTGGACATGCCATGACTGACCTCGCCCTCACCGCCGCCGGTCGCCTGGGTTCCACGGCCGTTCCCGAAAAGGAGCGCATTCATCAGGTGGCCAAGGGCCTGGAGGCGAACTTTCTGCAACAGCTGTTCAAATCCGTCGAGCAGGATCCCACCACCGACGACGAAGCCGTCCTTGGTGGCAGCAATGAGAGCAAACAGTTCCAGGGGCTGCTTCACGGGGCCTTGAGTGAGCAGTCCGCCGGCGGTCTGGGGATCGCCGCGATGGTGGAGAAGAGCCTGAACGAGCAGCTCGCCCGGAAGGCCAAGACCGGGAAGTGAGCCGACCCAGGGGTAAACACCGCTGTTGGATCCTGGCACGATCAGTGCGTAAGGATTGGTAGAGCGGAGGTCGTCATGAATCCCCAGCACCAGACCCTGTGCATCCAGATGCGCGATCACCTTGATGCCGAATTGGCCGCCCACCGCGTGCTGGTGACCCTGGCAGAGCGCAAGCAGACGGAGCTGGTCCGGGGGGACATGGAAGGCTTCACCACCGTCCTCGCCCAGGAGCAGACCGCGCTCTCCGAGGTCAACCGCCTGCGCCAGATCCGGGACCGCTTGGTCCGGGCCCTGGCCACGGTCTTCAACTTGCCCGCCGGCGACTTGAAGCTTTCCCTCCTGATCCCCCGCCTGGCCGATCCGCTGCGCGCCGAAATCCAGCAGCGTCAGCAGGATCTCAAGGCCCTCCTGGAGCGCCTGCGGCTGATCAACGATCGCAATGCCCTGCTGATCCGCCAAGGACTTGGTTTTGTTCGGGATCTGTTGGGGGCGTTGATGGGCCCGGGCACCGGGACCGACGCGGGCGCCTACGACCGTCGCGGCTTGGGGGCCACCTCCGGCGCCACTGGGCGCGGCAACCTCGTCAACATCGCGGGCTGAGGATCTATGCCCGACAGCCTCCTCATCAGTCTGAGCGGCCTCCAGGCCCAGCAGCGGGCGATGGAGGTCACCAGCCACAACATCGCCAACGCCAATACCCCGGGCTATACCCGGCAGCGCGCCGACCTGGCCGCCAAAGACGCCGAGAATGTCAAGCCGGGGATGATCGGCCGGGGTGTCGATCTCACCGCCATCCGCCGTCTGGCCGATACCCTGGTGGATGACCGGCTGCGCCAGAGCGACGGTGAAAGCGGCCGCTTGAAGACCCTCAAGGACAACCTGTTGACCGTCCAGCAAACCTTCAATGAACCCGGGGAAAACGGCATCTCGGCCTCCATCGGTCGGCTGTTCTCCAGCCTGGAAGATCTCAGCAACAATCCCGAATCCAAAGCTATCCGGGCGACCGCCGTCCAGGAGATGACCACCTTCGCCGCCGGCATCTCGGATCTCGGTCAGCAGCTCATCCAGCAGCGGGACGACATTGCTATCGGGGTCTCCAGCAGCTTGGACCGGGTCAATGCCCTGACCGCCAGCATCGCCAGCTACAACCAGGCGATTCGCTCCCAGGTGAACCTGGGGCAGAACCCCAACGACTTGATGGACCGGCGGGAGACCGACCTGCGGGAACTGACCGGACTGATCGACGCCCGGGTGCGCACCGATCCCAAGGATCAGAGCGTCTCCATCGACCTCAACGGCCAGCTGCTGGTGGCCCCCGGCGGAGCCCAGGTCCTGTCCATGGTCCGCTCGGGCAACGGCGACGTCTCGGTGCAGAACGCCAGCGGGTTCGCCAACGATATCCCTGGCGGTTCCATCGGCGCTCTGCTGGATCTCCACAAGAACCAGCTGCCGGCGGTGATCGACGCGATGGACGGCCTGACCGCCGGGTTCACCCGGGAAATGAACGCGATCAATGCCACAGGCACCAGCAGTTCGTTCCTCGCCACCGCCTTCATTTCCGAATACAGCGTCCCCTTGGCCAATGCCGGGGACAATCTGGACGACCTGGTCGTGCGTCAAAGCGAGGCTGGTCAGATCGGCATCCCCAAGGCTTTCGTTCCGGTGTTTACCGATGCCAGCGGCGCCCAGGTGCCCCGGGACCTGACCATCAACGTCTTCGACACCATCACCAAGTCCGCGGTGAAAAGCGTGATCCGCTGGGATCCGGCGGTGGGGGGCGGTACGCGCAGCCTCAATGACCTGATCAAGGCCATCAACACTGGCAGCGGCGGCGGCTTCTCTGTGTTTCCCCCCGGTTCCAACGGCATCCCCGGGGTCAACGCCAGCAAGGTCGAGGTGGATGGTGGCTACCGGCTCCAGTTGGAGTCCAATTCGGATACTAAGTCCATCGACTTCTCGGCGGCCCTGGATGCCAATCCTGCGGCTCAGGCCTGGACCGGCACCGGCGCGGTGACCGTCAGTGGTACCACCACCGACGCCCTGGGGACGACCCGGATCCAAGGCCAGGTGAACGCCACGGGCACCGGGGTGGTGTTCAGCTACCGCAGCGCCACGGATGGTTCCCAGGTGCTCCTGGGCTCGGCCGGGGTGGGCGGTGGGCCGGTGACCTTCGGTGGGATCACCGTCGATGTGGCGGCGGGCAACTTCCGGGCGGGGGACACTTTCGGCGTTGCCCTTACCGGCATCGGCGCCGGCGCCCAGATCATTGATCCCACCACCGGCTTGGCGGGGACCCAGACCCAGGTGGGCAAATGGGCCGCTGGCGATGCGACGGTGCAGTTCAAGGGCCGCTACACCAACACCCTGTCAGATCCCACCAAGCCCTGGTCCGTGGCGGTGATCAGCGCCGGGGTGGTGGGGGCCAAGGCGGGGACGGCCGCGCCTAACAACCCGCCGGTGGTCCAGTTCACCTACTGGACCGGTACCCCGGGGGCGATGATTCGTCAGACCCTGACCAAGACCCTGGACAGCAGTCTGCCTGCCAATTCTCCGATCCAGTTGGCGGACGGCGTCTATGCCACGGTTTCTGCGGGCACCTTGTCGACGGCGGGCAATCGCCTGGAGACCCTGGTGGACGGCGCCCCGGACCAAGCGGGCCTGCTGCCCGCCCTGGGCATCAACAGCCTGTTCACTGGCGGGGAATCCGCGGCGACCCTGGCGGTTTCCGGCCGTTTGGCCAAGGATCCATCCCAGCTCGGGGTGGCCGGTTCCCGGAACGAAGGTGACAACGCCAACGTCAAGGCCTTCCTGGATCTCCGGCGCAAACCGGTGTTCGACGGCGGCAAGTTCGCCATCGACGATTCCTACCAGGGGATTGTCACCACTTTGGGGGTGAAGATTCAGCAGAGCACCCGTCTGGGGGACAACCAGGAGGCCCTCAAGGCCGCCCTGGAGCACCAGCGCCAGTCGATCAGCGGGGTGAACATCGATGAAGAGGTGGGTGCCCTGATCCTCCAGCAGCAGGCGTATTCCGCCGCTGCCCGGGTGGTCACCGCAGCGAAGGAGAACATCCAGACCCTCCTTCAGATGATGAACTGAACGATCACGAAGAGGAAATATTGCCATGGACCGCGTCACCGGAAATTCGATCGGCACCTCGGTGCTCTCCGCCAACCAGCAGACGCTGGCGCGGATGGCCACCTACCAGACCCAGCTGTCCACCAATAAAAAGCTGATCTACCTCAGCGACGATCCGGTGGCCGCCAAGCAGTCGATGCGTTACCGGGGCGAGGGTCTGCAAGTCCAGAAATACCTCGACAACATCGACAAGGCCCAGGCCTTCATGCAGGCCACGGACAGCTCCCTGGGGGAGATGTCCCAGGTCCTGGACGAGGCCAAGGCCCTCGCCGTCCAGGGCACCAACGGCACCCAGGATGCCGCCAGTCGGAAAACCCTGGCCGCCAGCGTGGACTCCCTGCTCACCAGGATGATCGACCTGGGCAACACCGTCCACGACGGTCGCTACCTGTTTGCTGGTACGGCGACGACCCAGACTGCGCCACCCTTTGCCCGGAATGCCACCGACGATGGCGTGGATTATCGGGGAACCCTGGACAACTTCGAGGTGGCCATCGGTCCCACCAGCAAGGTCCAGGTGAACCAGGATGGCTATACCCTGTTCGGCACCGACACCTTCAAATCCCTGATTGAGATCCGGGATGCCCTGAAGGCCAACGATCCTGCCACGTTGAACAGCAAGATCACCGGCCTGGATACGGTCCATGATCGGCTGAACGGACTGCAGGGGGCCATGGGCGGTCGGCAGCAGCGATTGGAGTTGGCCCAGAGTCAGCTGGAAAACACCAAGGTATATCTGGGTGAGCTGGTCTCGAAGGCAGAGGATGTGGATATGACCGAAGTCATCTCCAAGATGAACCTGACCCAGGTGGCCCTCCAAGCCGGTCTTCAGGCCGGGGCGAAGGTCATGCAGACCAGTCTCATCGATTTCCTCCGTTAGCCGCCGCAGCTGGGTCGTGGTGGCAGGCCCATACAGACCGCCGGCCTGGCGGATTTTGGCTATGGTGCGGAGCCAAGGTGCGTGCTAGAAGGGACCTCCGCCATGCGTCGCGTTGCGATCATCAGCGACATCCACAGTAACATGGCGGCCCTCACCGCGGTGCTGAAGGATATTGAAACCCAGCACGTGGACTCGATCTACTGCCTGGGGGATGTCGTCGGCTATGGGCCCCAGCCCGTGGACGCGATGGGCACGATCCTGGATGTCTGTGATGAAGGTCGGGTGATCTGCGGCAACCACGACCACGCTTCAATCTACGAACCCATCGGCTTCAATGCCGAGGCCCGCCAGGCGGCGATCTGGACGAATTCGATGATCAAGGCCGGGGCCCTGAATCCCCTGGCCTGGCTCAACGGCAAATACAAGCGTTGGAAGTGGCTGAAGAACCTGCCCAGTGCTTTTTCCGAAGGGGACGTGCTCTACACCCACGCCAGCCCGCGGAATCACATGGAAGAGTACATCCTCGAAGAGCACACTTTGGGGCGCAGCTACCTGGGTGAGGATCCCGAGCAGT
>CANIXE010000110.1 GCA_947470885.1 Planctomycetota bacterium | reverse complement strand
CTCGTGGCCGGCACCCCGTCCGCCGCCCTGAAGAGCGTCCGCCACAAGGCCACGCCGGAAGACGGCAAGAAGATCTTCGCCCGCTTCAAGGAACTGGGCGTCCGCTACTTCTTCTACATCGGCGGCAACGACACCGCCGAGACGACCAACATCATCAATGAGCTGGCGCACGCCGAGGGCTACGACCTGACGTGCTTCCACTGCCCCAAGACCATCGACAACGACCTGCGCGTCACGGACCACTGCCCCGGCTACGGCAGCGCCGCCAAGTTCGTCACCCAGGCCTTCATGGGCGACAACCTCGACAACCGCAGCCTCTCCGGCATCAAGATCAACATCGTCATGGGCCGTAATGCCGGCTGGCTGACCGCCGCCAGCGTCCTCGCCCGCCAGTTCCCCGGCGATGGCCCGCACCTCATCTACTGCCCCGAGGCCGACTTCAGCCTGGAGCAGTTCAGCAAGGACGTGGAAGCCGTCTACCGCAAGCTCGGCCGCTGCGTCGTCGCCGTGTCCGAAGGCATCCATGGCCCCGACGGCAAGGAGATCATCGACATCGGCGAAGTGGACAGCCACGGCAACAAGCAGCTGTCCGGCTCCGGCGCCCTCGGTGACGCCCTGGCCGCGGTCCTCAAGGCCTACCTCGCCAAGGCCTGGCCCGAGAAGAAGCACCGCATTCGCGCCGATACCTTCGGCTACCTGCAGCGCTGCTTCCCCGGCGTGGTCAGCGAGACGGACGCCGCCGAGGCCCGCCTGGCGGGTTCCGCCGCCGTGGCCGCCGCGGTGGCCGGCGTGAAGTCCGGCAGCATCGCCTTCAAGCGCGTCGATGGTCCGACCTACAAGATCGAGACCTTCGTCACCCCGCTGCCCACGGTGGCCAAGGACACCAAGCCCATGCCGCGCGAGATGATCAACGCCGCCGGCAACGACGTGGTGGTCGAGAAGCTGGTGCCCTACCTGAAGCCCCTGGTCGGCACCCTGCCGGCCATCGGTCAGCTGAAGTTCTGATTCCCATCAGCACGCGGCATCACGGGGCCGGAGGTCATCCTCCGGCCCCGTGATGTTTTCAGGCCCGGGCGCAACGCCCGGAGGCCCAGCCGCGCAGGGCGTCGATGGATTCCGCCATGGTCACGGCCAGGGGCGGGGAAGCCTCCAGGGCGGCCAGCAGGTGCGTTTCCGCCAAGGCTTGCTTGGCGAAGCGGGCTTCGTGACTGGCGGCCACCACGACCTGTTCGATCTCGGCGCCGGTGCGATCCGTGGCGGCGGCGGCCAGGCGGAGGATGGCCGCCTCGGGCAGGGCGTGATCCCGGCGATTCAGGTGGATGCGCCACAGGTCGGCGCGGACGGCCTCATCCGGAAGGTCGACGAAGAACACCTCGTCGAAGCGGCCCTTGCGCAGGAGTTCCGGCGGCAGGCCCTCGATGGTGTTGGCGGTGGCGACCACGAACACCGGGGCGCGGTGCTCTTGCAGCCAGACCAGGAACGAACCGAAGAGCCGTTGGGACAGGCCGCCATCCGTGCTGTGGGCGGCGGCCGAGGCGAAGGCCTTTTCGATTTCATCGATCCACAGCACCGCCGGCGCCATGGCCTCGGCCTGGGCCAGGGCGCCCCGCAGGCGCTCCTCCGACGAGCCGATCCAGCGGTCGTACAGGACCCCGGCATCCAGGCGCAAGAGGGGGCGGTTCCACGCCGCGGCGATGGCCTTGGCGCACAGGCTCTTGCCCGTGCCGGGGACACCCAGGACGAGGATGCCGCGCGGCGGGTCCGTCGGCGCCTCGGGGCCGTCGGCGGGCCGGCGCACGGCCAACCAGTGCTTCAGACCCTCCAGGCCCGCCACCTCGTCCAGGCCCACGGGGGCATCCACGGCGGTCAGCAGGCCCCGCTCGCGCAGCATGCGGCGCTTCAGGTGGGCCACCCGTTCGACGTCGGCGGCATCCAGCCGGCCATCGGCGATGGCCGCATCCCGCAGGACCTGCATGGCGCGGGTGCGCGTGAGGCCCCGCAGGTGGCGGACCAGGGTGTTGAACTGGGCCACGGTGATGTCGACCGTGATAGGCTCGACCTCACGCAGGCGGCGCAGGGTGTCCTTGGCGAGGGCGAACAGCTCGACGTCATCCGGCAGGCCGACCTCCACGGGAACGGCCTCGGCTGCCAGGGCGGCGGGCAGGGGCTGGTGGTCCACCAGGATGAGGGTGCTGCCCATGGTCCGGGCGTGGAAGATGGCTTCACGGGCCGCCCGCAGGACCACGGGCTGCTCCAGGTGGGCGGCCAGGTCGCACAGCACCAAGGCGCGGGTCTCGCCGCTACGCGTCCACCAGCGCAGGGCGCCGGCGGGGTGCTCCGTATCCGGGTGAGTTGGCACCTCCTGGGCGAAGGCCCCATCCACCACGCCACCCACGGCGGACCAGCGCAGCAAGGGGCGCCCCAGGTCCAGACAGACCTTCCCCAGGGTCGTGAGGACGACATCCTCCTCCTCCGTGGTGATGCTGAGGCAGGCGTGACGGGCCCGCAGCAGCAGGGCGAGGCGAGTGGCGAGGTCCTGGGCCATGGCCTGACCATCTGCACGGCTCGCAGGACCCATGCAAGTTCCGCGCCTGTCAACGGACGGCCTTGACAGATGGACGACTCCCCTATCTTCCCCGTCCCCCGCCGAAGGGGCGAAGCCTCTGCAAGGGGTGCGCAGCCTCGTTGAGGGGCGTCGTCCCCGCCCAGGGGCTGAACGCCACCTTAGCTCAGCTGGTAGAGCTACGGTTTTGTAAACCGTGGGTCGCCGGTTCGAGTCCGGCAGGTGGCTCCAAAGCGCATCCGTGCGCCGTTCTTTGTAAAACCGAGCCTGACTATGGGTAGATTCCGGAGTGGCCAAACGGGGCAGACTGTAAATCTGCTGTCTTACGACTTCGAAGGTTCGAATCCTTCTCTGCCCACCACCATTGCGGGTGTAGCTCAATGGTAGAGCGGTAGCCTTCCAAGCTTCATATGAGGGTTCGATTCCCTTCGCCCGCTCCACTGCGTTCTTTTCACGTTTTATTGCAGGTCCAGCCTGCTGCCTTAGCTCAGCGGTAGAGCGCGTCCTTGGTAAGGACGAGGTCCTGGGTTCAAATCCCAGAGGCAGCTCCACGACACCTGTCCCCTTTCCACCCACTCCCACCGCCTGGCGGTGGACCTCCCTGGAGCCGATCATGGCCAAAGAGAAGTTCGTTCGCAACAAGCCGCACGTGAACGTCGGCACCATCGGTCACATCGACCACGGCAAGTCCACCCTGACCGCGGCGCTGGTCCACGTCTGCTCGCTGGTCGACCCCAAGGCGACCCCGCCCCGCAGCTACGCGGAAATCACCAAGGGCGGCACCGTCCGTGACGCCAACAAGACGGTGACCATCGCTGCCTCGCACGTCGAGTACAGCAGCCCCAACCGTCACTACGCCCACGTCGACTGCCCGGGCCACGCTGACTTCGTCAAGAACATGATCACCGGTGCTGCTCAGATGGACGGCGCCATCCTCGTGGTGTCCGCCGGCGACGGCCCCATGCCCCAGACCAAGGAGCACGTGCTCCTGGCCCGTCAGGTCGGCGTGCAGCACCTCGTCGTCTTCCTGAACAAGGTTGACCTCGTCGACGATCCGGACCTCCTCGAGCTGGTTGAGGAAGAAATCCGCGACCTGCTGAAGAAGTACGCCTTCCCCGGCGACACGACCCCCATCATCCGTGGTCGTTCCAACGCCGCCCTCGCCGCCACCGACGCCAAGAGCGCCGATGCCGAGCCCGTGATCAAGCTCCTCGAGGCCCTCGACAGCTTCATCCCCGAGCCCACCCGCGAGGCTGACAAGCCCTTCCTCATGCCCGTGGAAGACGTGTTCTCGATCTCTGGTCGCGGCACCGTCGCCACCGGTCGTGTCGAGCGCGGCGCCTGCAAGATCGGCGACCCGGTCGAAATCGTCGGTCTCCGTGAGGAGCCCCTCGCTTCCGTCGTCACCGGCGTCGAGATGTTCCGCAAGGAAATGGAATCCACCATCGCTGGCGACAACTGCGGCCTCCTGCTGCGCGGTGTCGACAAGGATGCCATCGAGCGCGGCATGGTGATCTGCAAGCCCAAGAGCGTCACCACCCACTCGAAGTTCGAGGCTGAGGTGTACATCCTCAAGTCCGAGGAAGGCGGTCGTAAGACCCCGTTCCAGAACGGCTACCGCCCCCAGTTCTACTTCCGCACGACCGACGTCACCGGCACCATCGAGCTGCCGAAGGACAAGGAAATCGTGATGCCTGGCGACAACGTCAAGATCACGGTCAGCCTGATCTGCAAGATCGCCATGGAGGAGAAGCTCCGCTTCGCCATCCGCGAAGGCGGTCACACGGTCGGCTCCGGCGTCGTCACCAAGATCCTCGAGTGATTCGAGGATAGGGCCCGATCCGGGGCTAGTGCCCCGGATCGGTTTTTCCGTCTTAAAGGATAGATCATGGCTAAAGAAAAGCGCGAATACGTGATGCTGGTGTGCTCGGAGACGGGTGACATCAACTACTACACCAGCCGCGGCAAGGCGACCCCTAAGCTCGAGCTGCAGAAGTACAATCCGCGTCTGCGTAAGCACACGCTCCATAAAGAGAAGAAGCGTAAGTAAGCTCTTAAGTCCCTGATGACGTCAGTCATCAGGGATCGGTTTACGGGGGTAGCTCAGCTGGTAGAGCAGCGGATTCCAAATCCGCCGGTCGGGGGTTCAAATCCCTCCTCCCGTGCCACATGATGTCCTACCGGGCATCCAGCGGACACGACAAGCCCGGTCGATCGGTGAGGTCCATCGGACCGCCTGATCAGCCGGGCCTCTTTGCTTCATTAACGACCCATCCTACCGAGGCGACATGTACAAGTGGCCCCAAGGCAGGTTGATCCGGACCATCGGATTCATCCTTGCTGCCCTGATCTGCGCGGATCTGGCCTACAATGGCGGCTACGGCCGCTATGCGGCCTATACCTCGGCCACGGAAGCCGCTGCGGGTACCCGTCAGCTTATCCTGTCGGTGATCTTCTCGGTCCTGGCCGCTGCCGCTGCGATTGCAGCCACGGTGGCCATTGGTTTCCATCGTCAGGCCGTCGACTTCCTGATCGAAGTCGAGCACGAGATGACCAAGGTTGAGTGGCCCAAGTGGGATTCCCTGTGGCGCAGCACCTTGATCATCGCCGTGGCGGTGACGGTCCTGGCCATCGTGATTTTCGGTATCGATGGCGCGATCCTGTGGTTCCTCAACAAGCTTGTTTCCCTCGGGGAGTATCTGTGATGCGTTGGTACGTCATCAAGGCCGTCAGCGGCCGTGAAAATCACTGTCGCGAGCAGGCCCTTATTCAGCTGCGCGTGCGCAAGCTGGAGGGTTTTGTCGGCCAGCTATTGATCCCCGCCGAGCGCGTGACCGAGGTCAAGCGTGGCAAGAAGGTCACCACCGAGCGTAAGTTGTACCCGGGCTACATCTACATTGAGATGGAGCTCAACAACGACGTGCTTGAGAGCGTCAACAGCGTTGATGGCATCACGGGTTTCCTGGGTGCTGATCCGCGCAATCCGGATCCGCTGACCAAGGACGAGGCCGAGCGCATCATCCGTATCGCCACGGCTGCCACGGCCGAAGAGCAGCGCAAGGAACTGGTCCAGATCCCCTATAAGCTCGAGGATCGGGTCAAGGTCAAGGAAGGCACGTTCGCTGGCATGGAGGGGGCTGTGGCCGAGATCAACCCCGCCAAGGGCGAGTTGCGCGTGATGATCACCGTCTTCGGTCGTCAGACGCCGGTCTGGCTCGAAGTCTGGCAGGTTGAGCCGGCGGCGTGATCCCAGTGAAGGTCGGTCAGTCCTGACCGCCACCCCATCGGTTGGGGCTCCAGGCTGCCTGGAAAAAACCGTTTGCATTCCCACGGGGCCGCTATCTTTGCGCCCCCGCTTTTACCGCACCCGTTAGCATACCCAGCGAGTAGGATATCATGGCCAAAGCCAAGGAAATCATCGGCACGATCAACCTGGTGATCCCCGGCGGTGGCGCCACTCCGGCGCCCCCGGTTGGCCCCGCCCTCGGCGCCAAGGGCGTCAATATCGCCGCCTTCGTCAAGCAGTTCAATGACGCTACGGCCAAGTTGAAGGGCGAGATCATCCCCGTGGTGATCTCTGTCTACAAGGACAAGACCTTCAGCTTCATCCTGAAGCAACCCCCGGTTTCGGCTCAGATCCGCAAGGCCGCTGGCATCGAGAAGGGCGCTGGCAATGCCGGTCCCCTGACCTCGGTCGGCACCATCACCAAGGATCAGGTCAAGGCCATCGCTGAGAAGAAGCTGGCCGAGATGACCGCCAGCAACCTCGACGCCGCCATGCGCTCGGTCGCTGGTACGGCTCGCTCCATGGGCGTGACGATCAAGTAATTCCTTGGGTGGCATTCGCCACCCGCAACCCAGTGGGAGGGTGCTTCGGCACCCGCCTGAACCACGGAGACAACAATGAAGCAACGCAGCAAGCGCTATCGCGCCCTGGTTGATGCCGCCAAGAAGGCCGGCCTCGACCTCGCGGCTCCCCAGTCCATCGACAAGGGTGTGACCTGGGTCAAGCAGACCTCGAAGGTGAAGTTCACCGAGAGCGTCGACCTGGCCATTCACCTGAATCTCGACACCAAGAAGGCGGACCAGCAGTTCCGCGGCAACTTCTCGCTGCCCCACGGCACCGGTCGTACCGTCCGCGTGATCGCGTTCGTCGATGATGGTGACAAGATCAACGCCAGCCTCGCCAATGGTGCCGTCAAGGCCGGTGGTGAGACCCTGGTTGAGGAAGTCATCGCTGGCTTCATGGATTTCGACGTGGCCATCGCCACGCCCAAGATGATGCGCTTCGTGTCGAAGCTTGGTAAGGTGCTCGGACCTCGCGGTCTCATGCCCTCGCCCAAGTCCGGCACCGTGACCGACGATGTCGCCACGGCCGTCAAGGAGTTCAAGGGCGGCAAGATTGAGTACCGCGCTGACTCCGCCGGCAATGTCCAGGTGTCGGTCGGCAAGACCGCCTTCGAGGATGTCAAGCTGGCTGAGAACATCTCGGCCTTCCTGACCCACGTCGCTGAGCATCGCCCCTCGTCCGTTAAGGGCGAATTCATCAAGAACATCACCGTCAGCTCGACCATGGGCCCCGGTGTGAAGCTGGCCTTCGCCAGCAAGGAGGCCTGATCATGCCGAGCCTCATCAACGAGTTGATGCTCTCCGAGCTG
>CANIXE010000109.1 GCA_947470885.1 Planctomycetota bacterium | reverse complement strand
TTGGGGAACGAAATGGCCTGGTCGCTGGAGACGATGTTCACGCCGTCGAATTTCAGGAACGGCAGCTCGATGGGCACGCTGCCCATGGCCAGGATGATGTTTTTGGCGTCGTGTTCGACCTTGGTGCCGTCGGCGGCGTGGACCGCCACCTTGCCGGGACCCATGAGTTCGCCGCGGCCGGTCAGGACGTCGATCTTGTTCTTTTTCATCAGGTAGGCGATGCCGTCGGTGAGGGACGACACCACCTTGTCCTTGCGCTTGAGCATGGTCGCCACGTCGATGGTCGGGGTGCCGACGCTAATGCCGTGGCTGGCGAAGTGCTTCTGGGCGTTGCTGAAATGCTCTGACGAATCCAGCAGGGCCTTGGACGGAATGCAGCCGACATTCAGGCAGGTGCCCCCTAGGCGGGGCTTGGCGTCCCCCCGCTTCTCGATGATCGCGACCTTCTGGCCCAGTTGGGCGGCGCGGATCGCGGCAACGTAACCGCCGGGACCGGCGCCGATGATGATGGTGTCGTAGGCCATGGGAGTCTCTTCCAGCAACGGGTGGCGGATGTCCGGATCACCGGCCCCGGAGGGCTGGCGACGAACGGATCAGAGTCCGAGGATCAGGCGCTCGGGGGCTTCCAGCAGTTCCTTGATGCGGACCAGGAAACCGACGGCTTCAGCGCCGTCGACAATCCGGTGGTCGTAGCTCAGGGCGACGTACATCATGGGCCGGATCACCACCTGCCCGTTGAGGGCGATGGGGCGGTCCTTGATGGCGTGCATGCCCAGGATGCCTGACTGGGGTGGGTTGATGATGGGGGTGCTCAGGAGGCTACCGTAGGTGCCGCCGTTGGTGATGGTGAAGGTGCCGCCTTGGAGGTCGTCGATGGCCAGCTTGCCTTCCTTAGCCTTGAGGGCGTAGCCCCGGATCGCCTTTTCAATGTCGGCGAAGCCCATCTTGTCGGCGTTCTTGAGGACCGGGACCACCAGGCCCTTTTCCGTGCCCACGGCGATGCCCATGTGCACGCCGTCGGGGGTGACGATGTCCGTGCCGTCGATCTGGCTGTTCACGCCGGGATACTTCTTCAGGGCTTGGATCGTGGCCGCGGTGAAGAACGACATGAAGCCCAGGCCGATGCCCTGCTTCTTTTCAAATTCTTCTTTGAACCGCTTGCGCAGGTCCATGCACGCCGACATGTCGATTTCATTGAAGGTGGTCAGGATCGCGGCGGTGCGCTGGGCCTGGACCAGGCGCTGGGCAATGCGCTGGCGCAGGGGGGTCATCTTCTTCCGGGTCACGCCGCCCACCGGGGCGGGGGTGACCATCGGCGGCACGGTGGCGGGGATCACCGGGGCGGGCTTGGCCTGACCGGCGGCCAGGACGTCACCCTTGGTCAAGCGGCCATCCTTGCCGGTGCCGGCGATCTTCGCCGGATCGACACCGGTTTCGGCGACGATCTTGGCTACTGCAGGACTGAGTGCCTGGCTATTGCCCGCGGGGGCGGCGGTGGGGGCCAGTTCGGCGGCCTTCTCTGCCGGCTTGGCGACAGCAGCGGTCACCGGGGCGCCGGCCACGCTGGGGTCGATCTCGGCGACCACGGTGTGGATGGGCAGGGTGTCGCCCTCCTTGGCTTTGCGGGTCACCTTGCCGGCGACTCCGGCCTCCACCGCAGTGCTGATCTTGTCGGTTTCCAGCTCGAAGAGCTGGGTCGTGGCGGTGACGATGGCGCCGTCAGCAACCAGCCAGCGGGCGAGGGTGCCTTCGGTGATGGATTCGCCGACGGCTGGGATCTTGACCTGATGCATGGGGAGGCTCATTCGAGTTGGCGAGGATTTTGGAGTTGATTGCGGGTCAGTGGTGCTTGGCGGGTTTGCGGGCCAGGGTGCCCAAGGCAGCGGAGATCAGCGCCTCCTGCTCGATGGTGAACAGGGACATGCTGCCCGGGGCTGGGCTGGCCGCAGCTTCCCGGCCGGCGTAGGTGATCTCTTGGCGCAGCAGCCGGCGGAGGTGGGGTTCGATGAAGAACCAAGCGCCCATGTTCTGGGGCTCCTCCTGGCACCAGACGAACTCGGCCTTCGGATAGGCCGAGAGGATCCGCACCAGCTCTTCTTCATGGAGGGGGTACAGCTGTTCGATTCGGATTACCGCGATGTGATTCAGTTTTTCTTCATTGCGGCGTTCGAGCAGCTCATGGGCCACCTTGCCGCTGGTGAGGACCACCCGCTTCACCGTGCTGGCATCCACTTTGTCGGCATTCGGATCGGGCAGGATCTCGTGGAACCGACCTTCGCTGAATTCCACGAAATCGCTGGCCGCCTGCTTCGAACGCAGGTGGCTCTTAGGGGTCATCAGGATCAGCGGCTTGCGCATCTTCCGGTGCATCTGCCGGCGGAGGATGTGGAAATGCTGGGCGGCGGTGGTGCAATAGGCCACCTGCATGTTGTCCTCGGCGCAGGCCTGGAGGAAACGCTCCAGGCGGGCTGAGCTGTGCTCCGGGCCGGCGCCTTCCTGGCCGTGGGGCAGCATCATCACCAGGCCGCTGGCCCGGCCCCATTTGGATTCCGACGACGACAGGAACTGGTCGATAATGACCTGAGCACCATTGACGAAGTCACCGAACTGGGCCTCCCAGGTGATGAGCATGTTGGGCTCAGCCAGGGAGTAGCCGTAGTCGAAGCCCAGCACGGCCGCCTCGGACAACGGGCTGTTGTAGACGCAGAACTTCGCCTGGCGCTGGGCGATGTGATCCATCGGCGCGTAACGTTCCCGGGTCGTGGTGTCATACCAATAACTGTGGCGCTGGCTGAACGTGCCGCGGCGGCAGTCCTGGCCGGACAGGCGCACCGGAGTGCCCTCCAGCAGCAGCGAGCCATAGGCCAGCAGCTCGCCCAGGGCCCATTCGATCCGCCCATGGGCGGCGATGGTCTTGCCCCGTTCTTCGGCCATCCGTTTGATCTTGGGATGGATGTTGAAGCCCTCGGGCCAGGTGGACAGGGCCCGGCCGATGGCCTCCAGGTTGCGAACCGGCACGCCGGTGGCGACGGGTTCGTGGGTGTAGCGGTTGCTCATGCCCTCCCACACGCCGCCGAACCGTTCCCGGGTCAGCTTGGCGGGCTTGGCTTTGATGCTGGTCAGGGCATCGCCGAGCTGGTTCTGCATGATGGTGGCGATGGCCTCCACCTCGGTCTGGGCGATGTCCTTCCGCTGGAGGAGCTGGCGGGTGTAGATCTTGGACACCCGTTCATGCTCGTTGATCCGGGCGTACATCGTCGGCTGGGTGTAGTTCGGCTCGTCGGATTCGTTGTGGCCATAGCGGCGGTAGCAGACGATGTCGAGAACCACGTCGCTCTTGAATTCCTGACGGAACCGGGTGGCGATCTTGGCGGCGTGGACCACGGCTTCCGGATCGTCGCCATTCACGTGGAAGATCGGGGCATCCACCATCTTGGCGATATCGGTGCAGTAGCGGGTGCTGCGGGAGTCGCCGGGCAGGGTGGTGAAGCCGATCTGGTTGTTGATCACCACGTGGATGCAGCCGCCGACCTTGTAGCCGTCCAGGTTGGTGAGCTGGAAGCATTCCATCACCAGGCCCTGGCCGGCGATGGCGGCGTCGCCATGGATGATCAGGGGGGCGACCTGGGCACGATTCACGTTGTCGGCGTGCTGGCGCTGCTTGGCCCGGACCCGGCCCAGTACCACGGGATTCACCGCTTCCAGGTGGCTGGGGTTGGGGCTGAGGGAGAGGTGGATCTTCTTGCCGGTGCTGGTGACGTGGTCCGACGAAAAGCCCAGGTGGTACTTCACGTCGCCATCGCCCTGGATGTCGTTGAGGTCGTAGTTGCCTTCGAACTCGGTGAACACCTCCTCATAATTCTTGTTGAGGGTGTTGCAGAGGACGTTCAGGCGGCCGCGATGGGCCATGCCGAGGACGAGCTCCTTGATGCCCAGCTCCGGGCCGAGCTCGATGATCGCATCCAGGGCGGGCATCAGGGACTCGCCACCTTCCAGGGAGAATCGCTTCTGGCCGAGGAACTTCGTGTGGATGAAGTGCTCCAGCATTTCAGCCTGGTTCAACTTGATCAGGACCCGCTTCTTTTCTTCGCTGGTCAGGCGGGGCTGGTTGCTGCCCTTTTCCACGGCTTCCCGGACCCACAGGCGCTTGGCCCGGTCCTGGATGTGCATGTATTCGACGCCGATGGTGCCGCAGTACGTCTTTTTCAGGTGGTCGACGATGGTGCCCAGGGTCGCCTTGGTGCCTTCGATGCCGGGCAGTTCTTCGACGGCGAAGACATTGCTCAGGTCGTTTTCGGTGAGCTGGAAGGTTTCCAGGTTCAGCGAGCTGTTCTCGACTTGGTTGTTGAAGCCCAGGGGATCCAGGTTGCAGACCGTGTGACCGCTGGCGCGATAGCTGGCGACCAGGTATTCCACCCGTTCCTGTTCGGCCCGGCCGGGGGTCTTCTTGATGGCGCTGGTGATCGAGCCGGTGCCGCTGCTGGCCTGTTGGGCCTGGGGCTTGGCCGGGTCACCTTCGGTGTCGCCTATGGGCTCACGGAGGATGCCCAGATCGAATCCGCTGAAGAAGATCTGCCATTCCCGGCTGACCGAGGAGTTGTCCGCCTGCCAACGGGCGTACTGCTCCTCGATGACGGTGAGGTTGCCGGGGATGGCGAAGAAGCCGTTGTCGGACATAAGGCGTGGTTCCACGAACAATGGGGCGGATTGAGTGCTGACGGGGTTCAAGTGGGAATGGTGATGTGCTGGAGGCTGTGCGAGATCCCTACCGTGGCCCTAGTGCAAGGCCGGCGGAGGGTCGCAGACCCCACTCCTTCTCAACGTTCTGATTCAGTATTGCGAGGATGCCGCACATCATATTGTGCGGACATGGCCACTAATCTGGACGTGGATATCGCCGCCATCGAGGAATTGATGCGGCTTGGCACCTTCCGCAGCAAACGGGAAGCGGTCGATGCGGCGGTCAAAGAGGCCATCGCTTACCGACGCCAGGTCAAGGCCTTGGACTTCCTGGGCACGATCGACTTCCTGCCCGGCAGTGGTCCGGTCGCGGTCGGCCCGGTTGCCGGAACCGCCGCGTCATGACCGCTGAACGTCACAGTCTGGTAATCCCAGACGTCGACATCTGGCACCGGGCGTTCAGCCGCCTGGAGCCGGATCCCCAGGTGGTGCACGAATTCGCCGCCCTGGCCCGGCGGCGTCAGGTGATCCTCCTCGGTTGGGTGCGCCAGACCCTCCTGTCCCGGGTTCGGGATGAGCGTCAATATACCCGTCTGGTGTGGGTCCTGGGGGGCTGGCCGGACCAGCCCCTGCGGTCCCGGGATCACGAACAGGCGGCCGATTTGGGCCGGCGGTTGCGAGCGGTGCAGACGCCGATCCAACCGTGGAACGCCCTGGTTTGGGTGGTGGCGAATCGGGTTGGTGCCCAAGTGTGGAGTCTTGACCGGAGCTGGCATGGTCTGGGTCATCATGGTTGTCCGCTGATTCGCCGCTGACGTAGACCCCGGGCGGGGCGTCGCACTTGGCAAATGATCGTGCGTCATACAGTGCCGCCCATCCCCGCCTTCCTGCCCTCCGGAGCCGTCATGCGTCAGCTTTCCCGCGTGTCCCTTCTCGTCATGTCCGTCAGTTTTCTCTCCACTGTTTTCGCCTCTGAGGCGGCGTCGCCGGCCGGGAATTCCAGTCCCTGGTTGGGGGTGGTTGGCTCCCTGGGTGGATTGATTCTCGGGGCCATCCAGTTCATCGTCGGTCTCAGCTTGGCCGCTTATTCGGTCAACAAGGGTCTGGATATCCTCAGCCAACTCCTGGGTGGCATCAATATTTGGGCGGAGATCAAGAAAAAGAACGCCGCCATCGCCCTCCTCGCCGCCGGCGTGGTCATCAGCTACACCCGGGTCATCGCTGGTGGCATCGATGCCATGACCAAGTCCCTGGCAGCCACCTTCGGCGGGGAATGGTACATCGGCCTCATCGGCCTGCTTTCCGGCCTGATCAATCTGGGGATTTCCATCCTGGTGGCCAGTTTCGCCATCACCGTGGTCTTCCGGGTCATGGACAAACTCACCTCCGATATCGATGAAAAGACCGAATTTGCCAATGGGAATGTGGCCATTGGCATCGTCTATTGTGGGATCCTGATCGGCGTTTCCGGTCTGGTCACTGCGGGTGTCACGGGCATCGGCTCCGGGTTCAGCGTTCTCCTCACCAGCGTCATCCGCGCCCTGGTGTCCTGATCCAACAGGCCGGCGCAGGAGAGCTGTCCCATGCATCCCTGCGCCTTGCCTGATGCCGCCCTGTTGGCTCTCTGCCGAGTTGAGCCCCAACGGGCCGGCGGACCGGGTGGCCAGCATGCCAACAAAACGGAATCCGGGGTGCGCCTGGTTCATTTGTCCAGCGGACTCCAGGCGGAATCGACGAATCATAGGGAAAAACCCAGGAATATCGCGGAAGCCCTGGGGACCTTGCGTCTACGTCTGGCGATCCACCAGCGAGGTGGCTCGGATCCGGCTTGGCTGAAGCCCCATGTGCGGGGGAGAAAACTGATGGTGGGGACGGTCTTCGAGGGCTTGCCCCGGGTGACGGCGGTGGTGCTGGATGCCTTCTTCGGGGCCCAAGGCGCCCTGGTGGGGGCGGCCGCAGTTCTCGGGATCAGCACCACCCAATTGGCGGGATTCCTCACGTCCCATGGCGAAATCCGCCGATCGGCGGATGCCTTGCGGGCCACCCATGGCTTGGGGCCCCTCCATGTCCGCTGAGTTCCGCTATGCCGTCGGCATCGGTGGCAATGTGGGCGATGTCCCCGCAACCTTGGCTGCAGCGGCCCGCTGGTTGGCCGAGGATGGGCTGATCACCCTGGTGGCGGAAGCTCCTCTGATCGGCACCGATCCCGTGGGTGGACCGGCGGGTCAGCCCCGGTTCGTCAATGGCGCGTGGATCGTGGCGACTTCGCTTGGTCCCCATCAAGTGCTCCATCGGCTGCAACGGGCGGAAACGGAATTCGGGCGGGTCCGCAGCATCCATTGGGGCCCCCGGACCATTGATTTGGATTTATTGCTGCGGGAGGACGGCTGCGCCTGCGCCACGCCGGTGCTGTCCCTGCCCCATCCCCGGTTGGCGGAACGGGCCTTCGTGCTTAAGCCGCTGGCGGTCATCGCTCCCGGGTGGCGGGTGCCGCCGTCCGGTCGCACCGTGGCCGAACTCGCCGTCGCTTGTCCTTGAACGCAGACGCCCGCCGGAATTGCTCCGGCGGGCGTCTGTGTTCAGCAACAGGTGGGCTGACTTAGAGGCAATGGCGTTTAGCAACACCCTGG
>CANIXE010000108.1 GCA_947470885.1 Planctomycetota bacterium | reverse complement strand
TGATGATGGCCAAACCGAGCCGGCCAGGCGGCCGGCGCTCCCGGCCTAGCAACCGGCCTAGCAACCGGCCTCGCAACCGGCCTAGCAACCGGCGCTCCAGGCAACCATGACGCGCTTTCCCCGATCTCCGGCCCTCGTCACCGCCACACTCCTCGGCCTCGCTGTGGCCGCCGGACTGCTGGTGGGCCATGGCGACCTGTCGCCGGTGTTCCTGGAATTGCGCGCCGGGCGGATCGCCTGCGCCGGATTGGCAGGGGCCGCGCTCAGCGTGGCCGGGGTGCTGATGCAGGGGTTGTTCCGCAATCCACTGGCCTCGCCATCGGTGCTGGGAACCACCAGCGGGGCGGCTCTGGGGGGACAGGCGGTGCTGTTGGCCCATGGCCTGGTGGCGGCCGCCCTGCCGGCCTGGCTGGTGCCGGAGATGGCCCTGCCCCTGGGCTGTTTGCTGGGGGCTGGTTGTTCCTTGATGATCCTTCTCTTGATCGCCCGGCGAGTCCTGGCGTCCGGGGGCGACGCCCTGGTGGCAGTGCTGCTGACGGGTTTCCTCCTCACCAGCGCCCTGGCGGCGATGTCCTCGTTGCTGACCTGGCTGGGTCAGGAGCGGTGGGAGCTGGGCCGGGCGCTCATCGCCTTCACCTTGGGCGGAGTTGATGGCAAGGGTCTACGCCATGTGCTATTGGCAACGCCGTTGGTGGTGATCGGCATCGCCGCGGCCTGGGCCTGGGGCCGGACGTTGGACCTGCTGTTGGCGGGGGAGGACGAAGCCGCCAGCCTGGGCGTGGATGTGGTCACCGCCCGGCGCTGGATCCTGGCGTGGACGGCGGCGTTATCCGCGGCGGCGGTGGCGGTGGGGGGCGGGGTGGCCTTCGTCGGCCTGGTGGTGCCCCATGCCCTGCGACCGTTCACCGGGGTCGGCCACCGCCGGCTGATCCCGGCGGCGGCCCTGGGGGGTGCGGCGTTCCTCATTCTCTGCGATGCGTTGTGCCGGCTTACCCCGGGGGCCGAACTGCCCCTGGGAATCCTCACTTCCCTGATCGGCGCACCGGTGTTCGTCGTCCTGCTGCTGCGTTGGAGGCTCGCCTGAAACCATTCACCCTGGAAAACGCAAGTGGAGCGCACCACTTGCGTTTCCAGACGCACCCTTTGGGTGAAACAACTGTCGAGGGAAAAAAATGAAAAATACAGCAGGGATTCTCCAAAAGGCCAACTCAACTACGTTATTAAGGTTCCCGCGCCCGCCTTGCCCCAGCTCCCCTGCCTCTTCGCCATCGGCCTGACCGCAGCCCTGATGATGATCTCTGCACCCGTGGATGCCGCAAAACCGGTGGAACAGCAGCCCTTATGGCCCGCCGGCATATCCGACCGGGTCACCGCGGTGGAGGGTGATGTCCGGGCTCAAGCCGCAGCGGTGTTCGTACCGGTGCTCCAGCATTACCGCCTGGGGGCAGAGTACCCCCGGCCGGCGATCATCATCTGCCCCGGAGGCGGCTATGGGATGCGCGCCGGCCACGAGGGGGAGCCCCTGGCGAAATGGGCGAATTCCCTGGGATTCCATGGCTTCGTCTGCCAATACCGGGTGAATCCATGGTTGCACCCGGCGCCCCTCAACGACCTGCAGCGGGCGATCCGGATCGTCCGGGCCAATGCCACCGCCTGGGGCGTTGATCCGCGAAAAATCGCGGTGCTCGGATTCAGTGCCGGGGGCCATCTGGTCAGTTCGGCGGCGTGTTTCGGGGATGACGGCGCACCCACGGCGGAGGATCCCCTGGACCGGATGTCCAGCCGGGCGAATGCCCTGGTGGCCTGCTACCCGGTGATTTCGTTCGGGCCGTTCGGCCATGTGGGTTCCCGGAACCATCTGCTGGGGAAAAACCAGGATCCCGACCTGGTGCGCCAGCTCAGCCTGGAGAACAGCGTGACCTCGGCCCACCCGCCGGCCTTCCTGTGGCACACCAGCGATGATGCTGCAGTACCGGTGGAAAATTCCCTGCTGTACGCCCAGGCCCTGCGGGCGGCCAAGGTGCCCTTCGCCCTGGAGATCTACCCCCATGGCTGCCACGGCCTGGGCTTGGCTACAGGCAAGGCACCGGTGGAGAACTGGACCGCGGCCTGTGCCGCGTGGTTCCGCTCTCTCGGCTGGTGATCAGCGATCGGCCATCGTCCCATTGAGGCGGAATTCCAGGCGGTCGGCGGCGATGGTCGTGGGCCGCAGGTCGCTGCTGGCCAGGAGCGGGTACTGCTTGCGCAGGCCGTCGTGGAAGGTGTGGAGGGCGGCGTCCGCGCCAACCCGGCCGGCGGTGGCGGCCCCGGTCAGTTCCAGCTGGGTCGCGGTCCCCTGACGGATCAGGCTCAGCTTGTTCAATACCACCGGACACGTGCCCGGATCCTGCAGCCCAGTGATCGCGGTGATGACCTCGACGCTGATCCGGGGAACCCGACGTTCCCCATCGAGCCAGGCCAGTCGGGCAGCCGCCTGCTGCCAAGCGGTGGTGGCGGCAGTGCGCCGTTCGGCCAGGGTCTGGGCGTCCTTCTGCCGTTGTTCAAATTCCCCCCGGGACTGGGCCGCACCCTGGGCCCGGCCAAAGGCCAAACCAGCCCCTCCCAGGGCTAGCAGCACTCCTGCGGCAGCACCCCAGCGAAGCGCACCAACAGTCCGCCGGTGGGTCGCACGGGCTTGGCGCTCATCCGCCAGGGCATCCAGACCCCAGGCATCGGGGTGGAGGGCCCCGCCGATCAACGGCGCCCAAGGACCCGGCAAGGCAGCCAAAGCATCCAGTTTTTCCTCCGGCAGGAAGGCGATCACCCCTGAAAACGGATTGAGGATCCGCACGGGCAGCTGGGACCGCTTGGCCAGGGCCTGGATGAAGCCGAACGTCAGGGCGCCCCGACCGGACACATGGATCACCGTGGGTTCCAAAGCCAGGCCCAGTTGGGTCCGGGCAAAGCGCACGGCGGCCGTGGTCTGGGCGGCGATGGTGCCGGCCTGACCCGTCACCAGATCATGGAGATCCTGGGGCGAACCGGGGGCGATCCTCCGAACCAGCTCCTCCGCTTCACCCAAACTGATGCCCCGGAGCTTGGTCAGATGGACGGGCAAATCGTCCGTCCCCGGATGGAGGGTGCGGAGGAAGGCCAGGGCCCCGTCCACCACCACCGCGATGTGCACCGACTGGCCACCGATATCCAGAAGCACACAACAGCCCTGATGGTTCGGCTCCAAGCGGATAAAGGCCTGGTAAAGACCCAGGCCGGGGTGGCTGACCGACGTCAGCACGCCCCGCTTTCCCAAGGTCGTACGGATCCGTTCCAGCAACCGCTGACGGACCAGGAGAGCCAGAACCCGATGGTCCAGGTCTTCGGTCGGGGCGGGTATGGCCTGCCAGGCAATGGCCATACCCGGACCGGTATGGTCTGCGTGGTCCGGTGAAGGAGCCACCGCGTCCAATTCGCAACGGATCAGACGGTCTTGCCGGTCTTTGGGCCCTGCGGGCTGAACCACCGTACGGATCAGCAGGTCATCATGGGCCAGCAGGACCCCCACCCGGCCCAGCCGTTCGGGGAGGGCGGCGGCTTCCAGAACCACGAGGGGATCTCCCCCCGGAGGCACCGGCCAGGATTCCAAGGCGGTGATCCGCTGTTCTTCGATCCGACAGAGACGGACCGCACCTGCGGCCAATTCCAGGGTGGTTATCATAGGCTGACCTTCCCCGTGGGAACCGGACGGGCAAGGCCCACGAAGATGGGAATGCGCTCCAGCGGGTGACAGGATGGAAGTGTTGCGTGCCTTCGCGTTTCTATACGTTGCCAACGATCGTGGTCGCCCATCGGCCAGGGTTGTTGCGCAGAGTACATGAATTCATTGCGAAAGGCCCGGCATGCGTGTCCGTCTTTGGGGCGTCCGAGGTTCCCTGGCCACTCCGATGAGCTCTGAGCAGCTCCGCGAGAAGGCCAGATCCCTGCTGACCGAGGCGAAGCCTGAAGATCTGGCTTCACCCACCGCCATTGACGCCTATCTGGACCGCAGTGAACACAGCTGGACCTACGGTGGCAACACCAGCTGCGTTGAAATCGCCTTCGCTGATCAGGTATTCATTCTGGATGCCGGCACCGGCCTGCGTCCGTTATCTGCCCAGCTCCTTGCCGATGGCCGGGGCAAGACCCATGCCATCAATCTGTTCTTCACCCATTTCCACTGGGACCACATCTGCGGCTTCCCCTTCTTCGGGGCGATCTACCAACCCGGTCGGGAAATCGGCGTGTGGAGCGGCCGCAGCGATGCGGAGCCCCTCTTGGCGGCCCAGATGTCCGGGGCCCATTTCCCGGTGAAGTGGGGCGGTCTGCCCAGCAAAATCACCTGCCGCCAGATTCCCGAGGATACCACGGTTGAGATCAACGGGGCCAAGGTCCAGATCCTGCCCCTGATCCACCCGGACAAAGCCTACGGCTACCGCATCGAGTACCGCGGCCGCACCGTCTGCTACCTGACTGATACGGAAGTCTCCAAGAGCCCCCATCGCCTAGCCGAGGCCTATGCCGCATTCGTTGCCGGGGCCGACGTGGTGATCGTCGATGCGATGTACGGCTTCCTGGACTACCACGACCACATCAATTTCGGCCACAGCACGATCTTCAACTTCATCGACTTTTTCAAGGAAACCGCCATCGGCGAATTGGTGATTTTCCACCATGATCCCCTGGCCGGCGACCCCGCGGTGTCCCGCCTGCTTTCGGACGCCCGGCGCTACAAGAACCTGATCGCCCCCAATGCCACCTGGACCCTCAGTGCGGCCGCCGAAGGCCGGTCCTGGGACCTGGGCGATATCTGAATGCACCAGGCCTACGAACTGAATGCCCGGACCTGGCGGGCTGACCAGTCCGCCGCCCTCGGCCGGGAAGCGACGTTTGACGACCTGGATGACGGATTCCTGGATGGCTTGGTTGATAACGGTTTCACCTGGCTCTACCTGTTCGGGGTCTGGAGGACTGGCGAACGCTGCCGCCAACACTCCCTGGACGACCCGGCCCTGGTCCAGCAGCTCAAGGGCATCCTCCCTGGATTCACCCTGGCGGACGTGGGTGCCAGCCCCCTGGCCATCGCCGGCTACGAAGTCGATCCCTCCCTGGGGGGCGATGAGGCCCTGGCCCGTCTGCGGGACCGGGCCCGGGCCTGTGGCCTGAGCCTGATGTTGGACTTCATCCCCAACCATGTCGGCCTGGATCACCCGTGGACCATCGAACACCCGGAATGGCTCATCCAGGGAAATGCCCACCTGGCCCATCTGGACCCGCTGTCCTGGGTCACCCTGGATGGCCGGGTGTTCGCCCACGGCCGGGACCCGTTCTTCGCCCCCTGGCGAGACACGGTGCAGATTGATTATGCCAACCCGTTCGCCCAGGAGGCGGTGATCCGGGAAGCCACCACGGCTGCTGCCAAATGCGACGGACTGCGCTGCGAGGAGGCCATGCTTCTTCTGCCGGACGTGTTCCACGGCACCTGGCGGCGGACGATGGAGCCCTTCTGGCGCCGCTGCATCGATGCCGTTCGGGCAGAACACCCCGGCACCCTGTTCCTGGCCGAGGTGTATTGGAGCCGGGAATGGGAGCTGCAGCAGGTGGGCTTCGATTTCACCTACGACAAGATCCACTACGACCGCCTGTTAAACGACGATGCCGAACGCATCCGTGGCCATCTGCGGGCCCAGATGGACTACCAGTCCCACTGCATCCGCTTTCTGGAAAATGATGATGAACAGCGGGCCGCGGCCCGCTTCAGCAATACCGACCATTACCGGGGCGCCCTGTTCCTCACCGGCATGGTCCCAGGCATGTTGCTCTGCCACCACGGCCAGGAGCAGGGCCGACGGGTCCATTGCCCCCACCGCAGCCTGCGCAGACCCCCCGAAGAAGGCAGCGAGGCCCACCGCAACGCCTACCGCGAACTTCAGCGGATGCTCAGCGAGCCGGCCCGCCACGACGGTACCTGGACCCTCCTGGAACCCCTGGATGGCGGCGGCCACAGCCTGATCGGCTGCCTGTGGACCCTGCCAGGCTACCATAGCGTGCTGGTGGTGGTGAACGCTGCTTGGCATGAGGCCGTGGGCCACCTGGAGGCCGGTCCCCTAGCCCTCCGGGATCAGCAATTCCAGGACTTCCTCAGTGGCACGGTGCCGTTCACCCTCACCGCCGATTCCCTGACGAAAACAGGGATCGCGATCGCCCTGCCCCCCTGGGGCGCCGTGGCCTACCGCATTCTCGGCCTGCGTTGAGGCCCTGGCCTCGGTCACCTCTGGAAGCCCCGTGATCGTCCGTCACCCCCCCATCATCATCCTGCTCCTGGCCGGGGCCGGACTGGCCACCGCTGCCGATCCGGCGGAACCGCCGCCGCCCTGGCTCTCCTCCGGCCGGCTGGGGGCATTCCTCAACAACACCACGTCCACCAACACCGACCAGAGCCGGGACGCCTCGGTGGCCAGCGCCCAGGGTTCCACCAGCGTCCTGGCCACCATCGACGCCAAGCTGATCTGGAGCGTCGGCCTGGATGCCGTCGAACAGAACACCAAGGGGCGCTACGGCCGGTCTCGCACCCGCCAGGAAGGCTGGTCAGAGAACGAGGACGAGCTTCGCTACGACGGCGTCTACCGGCGAACCATCCGCACCCCCCATTTCGCCTACGTGTCCTGGGGCGCAGAAACGGTTTTCTCAGGTTTTTACGCCGATGAATCCGGCCGACCCCCGGACAATCCCCGCAATCCCGGCGATCCCCTCAAGGCCCACCTTGGCAGCGGTTACGGAGAACGCTTCGCCGACCTGATCCCCGAAGACAGCCTGGAATGGCGCGTCGGTGCCCGGGTGGAAAAAAACTGGGGTACCCGGGTGCGTCCCGGGGAACGGGGCCTGATCACCGGTACGGAAGTGTTCCTCCGCTACGAGGGCACGCCCATGACCTACCGCAAGGACCTACGCTATTTTGCCCAATACGAAGGTTTCAGCCGGTTCAATGACCTGGGCCACATCAGCAACCTGATCACCGCCGGATTGACCTTCCAACTCGCCAAGCACCTCAACCTCGACCTCGCCCTCCGTGCCTATTATGAGACCAGACCGTGGGATGACCGGGATGAGGGACTGCTCGCGGGCTACAACCAATGGTCGGTGAAGCAGGATACGTTGATCGGGTTAGTGTATGGATGGTGAATGGGGAATTATGAATGCTCTCTCGAACAATGCAGAATGCTCGAATGCTCGAATGCCCGATTGGCCGTACACCATGCTCTCTGGTCGCAACAATGCCTGCAGTCCACCGAACCGTCCAGATTCTCGAATCAGCGGCTCAGAATCGCTCTACGCTCGCGCTGTCTGACATTCGAGCATTCGAGCATTCGAGCATTCGAGCATTCGAGCATTCGAG
>CANIXE010000107.1 GCA_947470885.1 Planctomycetota bacterium | reverse complement strand
CCTCGCTGATGGTGGCATGCTGTTCCTCGGCCGCCGCCGCGGTTCCAGCCTGGATGTCGTTGATGGTGCGGATCGTCGCACCCATGGCTTCCAAGGACGTTACCGTATTGGCAACCTCCGCCTGGATGCGTTCCACTTCGGCACCGATCCGGGTGGTGGCTGCGGCACTCTGCCTGGCGAGTTCCTTGACCTCGCCGGCGACCACGGCGAAGCCCTTGCCGCTCTCGCCGGCCCGGGCGGCCTCAATGCTGGCGTTGAGGGCCAGCAGGTTGGTCTGCTCGGCAATATCGGTGACCGCCTTGACCACGGTGCCGATGGACTCCGAAGCTGATTTCAGACTGGCCATGCTGGTGGATGCGGCATCCCCCAGGCGTACCGCTTCGGCGGCGATCCCGGCAGCCTTGCTCGCATTGGCGGCGACCTCCCGGGATGAGGCGCTGAATTCCTCCAGGCTAGCGGCCACGGTCTGGACCTCCCCGGTGATCCCACTGACGGCCTGGGCGGCACTGGCGGCCTGGGAACTGGCGGCGGTGCTGCCCTGGACCAAATGACTGCTGATCCCGGTCAATTCTCCGGAGACAGTCCGCAGGGATTCCGTTTCCCGATTCACCTTGGTCATGGATTCGCAGAGGGCGATTAACGCCCGGTTCATTCCATCAGCCAGACGGCCGGTCTCATCGCGGTTGCGTAGGTCCAGACGGGCGGTCAGGTCGCCCCGACCCATGATTAAGGCCGCGGACTCACAGGATTTCAAGGCCGCAATGAGATGTCGGCTGATGAGGTAGCCTACCAGGAACAACGTCACCAGGCCCAAACCCAGCGTTCCCAGAATCAGGATCTGGGCCTGGGGAATGGCCTCTTTGGATTCTTCTGCGGCTTTATGGACAGCGGCTTCTATCTGGTCGCTCATGGCCTCGCCGGCGTCCTCCATGGCTTTGAATGCCGCATCAAAGGCGGGCTTCTGGCCTTTGGCTGATGCTTGGTCCTTTTGCGCAGCCTTCACCAGGTCTTCGCCAGCGGCAATGTAAGCCTCGAGCTTCGGAGTCAGTCCCGCCAAGGCGGCTTTGATCTCGTTATCCAGGGGCAACCCTTGATTCTCCGCCAGGCATTGCCGGAAACGCTTGGCGTGAACCTCCAGCTCCTTGGCCGCCTGCTGAACCTCCGCCGGGTTTGCTGCCCCCAGGGCGGTCAAGACATCCCCCCGGATGGCGTCATGCATCATGTCGCCGTCCAAATGATTGCGCAGGGCTTGACCGGAGCGCTTGACGACCTCCATGTGTTCCGCCAAAAGGCCGATGGAACGCAGGCCGACAGCCCCCAGGACCGTCATCAGAACAGCCGCCAACAGGGACATCAGGAACAGTTGCAGGCGAAAGGACATGGCGTGACTCCGCCAGGGTATACCCCAAAAATTCTCCCTCCGTCAAGTCCACCCGACTCAGCGTCCGCTTACCTTACCCCGGATCTGCATTGGAACCGCCAAATCCGCTCTCCGGGCCTGGGCTTCGAGATCGTTCTGGTGGTCGCCGACGACCACTGGCTTGGCCCCGGAATCCCCAGGAACCACCGGAACGGGAAACATTCCCCGCAAAAGAGGCGAGCCCCAGAGAAGCAACACCGCCACCGCCGCCACCACGCCCGCCAGGATCAGTCCATCATCATGTCGATTCCGGCGCATGGTGACTCCTCAGCTTCCCGCTGATTCGTAGCGCCGGATGCCCCGGGTCCACAGACCGCTCGCCAGGAGGAGGGCGCCCCCGGCGACCAAGGGAGTCAGCAGGGCGGGGAACCAGGGAGTGTCGCCCCCCAGAAACAGGCTGGCGGGATAGAAAGCGACGAAGCTGAAAGGAATGACGCAGGTGATCAGCAGCTTCAGCGCCGGATGATAGATGCCGTTGGGCCAACGACCGAACTCCATGAGGTTGTAGACCGGCGGGACCATGCCCACCCGGTCCTCGAACCAGAAGCCGGTGGCGGCGAAGGCCATGAACACCGCTATCACCACCCCGAAGGCGGACAGCAGCATCACCGCCAGCAGGAGCAGGTGCCCGGGATCCCAGGCGAAGCCCGGCAGGCGCAAAGCCGCGGTGAGCATCAGGCCAAGGCCCAGGACCACCCCGGAAAGATCCTCGACGGCGATCCGGTCGAGGCAGATCTGGAGGAAGCTGGGGTAGGGTCGCAGGAGGACTCGGTCCAGGTTGCCGTTGATGATGTAAGTGGACGACAGTTGGTAGAGGTTTCCGCAGAAGGCGTGGAACAGGCCGATGGGCACCAGGCTGAAGCCCAGGACGAACAACAGCTGGTCATGGGACCAGCCCGCCAGGGCCGGGGTCTTGGCGCTGTAGACCTCCAACATCGCCAAAGCCACCAGGCCGCGAAGGATCTCGTCCAAGCCCTGGATCAGCAAGTCGCCCCGGTAGGCCAGCCGGCGCTTGAGGGTGGTCAGGATCAACAGCCAGGCGAGCTTCATGTTAGCCCTCCGACGCGGTCGGCGCTTCGCCCGATGGGGCAACCCCGCCCCGGAGGAGGCCCAGCAGATCCGCCTCGCTGAGGGTGGCAGCGGCGTCGCTGCCGGCGAGGACGGCGTCGATGAGGTCCCGCTTCTCGGCGTGCAGGGCGAGGATGCGTTCTTCGACACTGCCGGTGCTGACCAGGCGGATGATGGTCACTGGCTTGGTCTGGCCCATGCGATGGGCCCGGTCGCTGGCCTGGTCCTCGCTGGCGGGGTTCCACCATGGGTCCAGGTGGATGACGTAGCTGGCGGCGGTGAGGTTCAGCCCGGTGCCACCGGCCTTCAACGAGAGCAGGAAGGCGTCCCCTTCGCCGCCCTGGAAGCGGGCCACCAAATCCCGCCGGGCATTCGCCGGGGTGCTGCCGTCCAGGCGCAGCCAGGCCAGGCCCGCACCGGCCCAGGCGGTTTCCACCAGATCCAGGAAGCTGGTGAACTGGCTGAACACCAACAGGCGATGGCCCTGGGCCCGCAGTTCATGGACCAGCTCGGTCAAGGCGGCGATCTTCGTGGAAGGAATCTGGGAATCCGCAACCACCAGCTGGGGCGCGCAGGCCAGCTGGCGCAGGCGGGTGAGGGCGGCGAGAATGGCGATGCGCTGGCCGCCCTTGCCGTCCTTGCCCTTGCCCGATTCCAAGTCCGCCAGGGCCCGGGCCCGCTCGGCCTCCACCAGGCGGCGCTCGTCCGGGCTGGGCTCGACATGGCGAACGATCTCGGTTTTCGCCGGCAGCTCGGTGAGAACCTGCTCCTTGGTGCGACGGAGGACGAACGGACGGATCCGCTGGCGCAGGGCCTCTGCAGCTTGGGGATCGTGGTCCGCCTCGATGGGCTTGGCGAAGCGGGTGCGGAAGCGTTCGCCGGAACCCAGCAGGCCGGGAACCACCAAGTGCATGATCGACCAGAGTTCCCCCAGGCGGTTCTCCACCGGCGTGCCGGTGAGGGCCAGGCGCCAGTCCGCGGGCAGGGTCGCCAGGGCTGCGGTGCGTTTCGCCGCGGCGTTCTTCGCCATCTGGGCTTCATCCAGGATCAGGCTGGCCCAGGTGATCGCCCCCAGGCGCTCGACCCCGCGATGGGCCAACTGGTAGCTGACCAGGACAACCTCATTCATCATCGGTGCGATCAGATCCCGCTCGTCCCGGAACCGGCGCACCGACAGCGACGGGGCGAAACGCTTCAGCTCGTCCTCCCAGTTGGGCTCGACGCTGGTGGGGCAGACCACCAGCTGGGGTCCCAGGGGTCCCCGGCGGGCGAGCATGGCGATGGTCTGCACCGTCTTGCCCAGGCCCATGTCGTCGGCGAGGACCGCACCGGCCCCCCAATGGGCCAGGCGGCACATCCAGGCGTAGCCATCCCGCTGGTAATGACGCAGCTCGGCGTGGAGGCCCGGAGGCAGGGCGGTGTCCACGCCCTCGGCGGCGGCCAGGCGTTCCTGGAGGGCCGACCAAGCGGCATCGCCGCTGTGGTTGGTCAAGCCATCCAGAGCCTCCAACACCAACGGCGCGGCCAGGGCCGGGGCCTGGGCGCCATCATCGGCGGCGGCCCCCAGCAGTTCCAGGCGGCGTTTCAAATCGCCGTGGAGGCGCAGCAGCTTGTCGTGGCCGACGGCCACGAAGCCCCGCTTCTGACGCAGGGCTTCCAGGATCTGGGCCAGGGCCACCACCTGGCCGTCGATGGCCACGCCGCCTTCCAGTTGCAGCCAGTCCCGCTTCTTGCTGATCTTCACCGCCAGGTCGGACACCGTGGCGTCGTGGACGGACATCGGCGTGCCCTTCCACTGGGCGGTGATGCCGTGCTCGGTCAAGGCAGCGACCACATCCAGGGCCCGGGCGCCGCTGACCAGCCAGCGGTAATCCGCCCGGTCGTCCACGGGCAGGCCCAGCCTTCCGGCAAGAGCTCGGCCCTGGGCGTGCTCCTCAGCGGGCATGCGCCGAACATGGCGCCAGGCGCCATCCGGTCCCTTGGCCGACACCAGGGGCTGGCCCTGGCCGATGGGGAACCACGGGCCGCCCACCAGGGGATTGGCCTGGAACTCGATCTCCAGGGTGGGGCCGACCCGCTCGATGAACACCCCGGACTGGCAATTCGCGGGTTCTTCCTTGCTGGCGATCTCCCCCGGGGGGGCGACCCCCAGACGGGCAACCACGGCATGTAGGCGGGGCGCTCCCACCAAACTTTCCGGGATCACCAAGGGCTGCCGGCGCAGCCGGGCCAGGGCTGCCGTCTGCCCCCGGGTGGCGGCCAGGGCCAGCAGCCCTTCCGATCCCTGGAGGACCACGACATCCTCGCCGATAAGCTGCTTCCACCCGGACTTCGCCTCCAGTTCCGGGCTGATCAGACGATAACCGCCGCCCGGTTCATCGGCCATCCGCAGGGTCAACGAGGCAAGATTTCCGGACAGCTCATGGCCTTCAGGATCCACCAGATTGCCCTGGGAAAGCAGGGGCGCCCAGGTGGCGTAGCGGCGGAGGATGGGCTCAACCCGACCGGCGGCGATGGCGGACAGCAGGTGGCGGTCGGCCTCGGTACTGGGCAGCACCAACAAGGGGGACAGTTCGCGAACGTGCTTGGGTTTGCTCCAGCCAGTGCGGATCGGCGATTGGGTGCCAGGACGCAAGTGGATATGGGATTCCAGATCGATGATCCACACCAGTCGGCGGTCCGGAGTCTTGGGAGCCTCCACATGGTCCAGACGCTCGGCGGTGGCGAGGTCGATCTCCAGGGTTTCCAACAGGGCGAGGGCCTCCTCGTCGGCGCCGATTCCCAGGAGATCCCGGATCGGACCAAGGTCCTTCCAGTGGCGATGCTCCAGACGATGGCTCAGTTCCCGGGCCAAGGTCCAGGTGTGCTGGCAGAGAGCCCCGGGCTTGGCCAACTTCCGGGTGAAGCCACAGCTGCAGATCAGGCCCAAGCGGAAGCGCTCGTCCTCGCCGGCGGCGATGGTGATCCGGGGCTGCTGGGCCCGGCTGGAGATCAAGTCCAGCCATTGGGCACTGACGGTGATGAGCCCACCTTCCTCGACTGCCGGAACCACCGTCAACGAACTGCGCCCGGCATAGCCCCAGTGCATGTCCGCCAGCACCAGGGCGTGGAGCTGGTGGTAGAGCGCGGCGATGCGGGGGTTGGCGATGGCCATCGGCGGACCTTAGTCGTCCCGGGCGGCGGCTTTTCGGTCCGGGCGGCCGGCCAGCTGCCAGCGCAGGTAGGCGTCGACGAAGGGTTGCAGATCGCCGTCGAGGACGTTCTGGATCTGGCTGGTCTCGTGACCGGTGCGCAGGTCCTTCACCATCTGGTAGGGCATCATCACGTAGCTGCGGATCTGATGGCCCCAGGCGATGGTGCCCCGATCGCCCCGCATGTCGGACAGTTCGTCCAGGCGTTCCGCGTCCTTCATCTGCTGAAGCTTGGCCGCCAGCATCTTCATCGCCGTGGCCTTGTTCTGGACCTGGCTGCGCTCGTTCTGGCAGGCGACGAACGCCCCGGTGGGAATGTGGGTCACCCGCACCGCGGAATCGGTTTTGTTGACGTGCTGGCCGCCGGCGCCGCTGGCCCGGTAGGTGTCGATGCGCAATTCCTTGTCGTCCAGCTTCACCTCTTCCACATCCGCCAATTCCGGAGTGATTTCCACGGCGGTGAAGCTGGTGTGCCGCCGGGCACTGCTGTCGAAGGGGCTGATCCGCACCAGGCGGTGGGTACCCATCTCCGATTTCAGCATGCCATAGGCATTCGGCCCGCTGATCTTCACCGTGCAGCTCTTCAAGCCGGCGCCTTCACCGGGGAGCATGTCCAGCAGTTCGATCTGGAAGCCGGCCTTCTGGCAATGGTTGATGTACATCCGATACAGGATTTCCGCCCAGTCGCAGCTTTCCGTGCCGCCCGCACCGGGGTGGATGGTCATGAACACATTGGCCCGATCATACTTCCCGGACAGGGCCAGGCTGAGTTCCAGGCGATCGTAATCTGCAGCGATGCGTAGGGCTTCTTGCTGCAGATCCGCCAGGCTGCCTTGGTCGGACTCGGACTCGGCCATCTCGCACAGCTCCACCGCATCCTTGACCGTCTGCTGCAGGGCGGTGTAGGGATCAACGATGACCTTGAGGGCTTTCAATTCGCCCACCTGGACCTGGGCCCGCTGTTGGTCATTCCAGAAGTCCGCCTCGCCCATCCGGCTTTCCAGGCGGGCGATCTGCACCCGCTTGGCCTCGATGGACACCACCTTGGCGAAGTCCCCCACCTTGCGTTCAAGGACGAGCAAACGATCCCGCAACTCACCCACGATGCACCCCGCTGGAAATGGGAGAACAGCTTCTGCAACGCATCCGGCGGGCAACCCGATTTTTTGGTAGCCAACCGGGAAAGGCTTGTTATAGTCCTGCTCGCATCGCTTCTAGCGGTGTCTCTCCCAGATACCCTCCGGTATCTTCACAGTATGGGTACCACTCTGGTGCCCGATCGAGGTTAGTGTGGAACTCTACGTAGGCAATCTCCCCTGGTCCATCAACGACGACGGCCTCAAAGGCCTCTTCGCGTCCCACGGCAACGTGGCCCGCGCCAAGGTCGTCATGGATCGCGAAACCGGCCGTAGCCGCGGTTTCGGTTTCGTCACCATGGGCAGCAAGCCGGAAGGCGACGCTGCTATTCAGGCCCTGAACGGCGCTGACTGCGACGGACGCCCCCTGCGCGTTCGCGCTGCTGAACCGAAGCCCCCGGGCGGCGGCGGCGGTGGATTCGGCGGCGGAGGCGGCGGAGGCGGGTTCGGCGGCGGCGGTGATCGCGGCGGTCGTAGCGGCGGCGGAAGCCGCGGCGGCTACGGCAACGATCGCGGCGGCGGCGATCGCTACTGAGCGACTCATCCTCCCACGAGGATGAATAAAGCAGAACCCCCGGTGGATTTCCACCGGGGGTTCTTCATGAACTTCTGAGAAACCAAGACATTGATTGCCTTCGAAT